>JALYGZ010000209.1 GCA_030776845.1 Actinomycetota bacterium | reverse complement strand
CTGTTCGCCCCCGTGCGCGGCGTCACCGGGGCGACCCTGAGGGCCAACGGCTTCGCCGCCGGGGCGTTCGGCCACGTGGTCGTCGCGGTCGGCGACCCCGGGCCCGCCCTGCTGGACCACGAGCTGGCCCACGTCCGGCAGGCCGAGTACCTGGGTCCCCTGTTCGTCCCCGCCTATCTGGGACTGCTGGCCGTGTACGGCTACCGGCGCCACCCGCTGGAGCGCGCCGCCCGCGCCGCCACGACCGACCCGACGGAGCCGGGAGGACCCGGCGCCCATGTCGTCAGCCCGGCGGCGTCGCGCCGGCCCGCGAGATCTCGATGCGCTGCGGCCCCGGTGCGCCCGTGCCCCCTTTGACGACGATCTCGAGCATCCCGTCCCGGGAGGTGGCGCTGATCCTGGTCTCGTCGACGCCCTCGGGTAGGGTCATGCTTCGGCGGAAGGCGCCGTGGGAGCGCTCACGCACGTAGTAGTCGGCCTGGCCCTCCTCGGGACCGGGGGTCCGCTCTCCGGAGATGGTCAGCATGCCCCCGGACAGCGTGATCTCGACATCCTCGGTCCGCACGCCCGCGAGCTCGACGCGGATGACCAGGTCGCCGGCGCTGGCGAACACGTCGGTGGCGGGGACCCAGGCGTCGGCGTGCGTCCTTGGCTGGCCCTGCTGGCCACCCTCGACGCCGGCCATCCAGTGCTGCCGCGTCCGGTTCATCTCGCTGATCGTGTCGGTGAATCCCCGGAAGGGGTTCCTGCGCCTGCTCATGGCGATCCCTGCCTCACATGCCCGGTGCGCGGGCGCCCTGCGAGCGCGCCGGCTCCCGACGTCCACCCTCGGGGGCCTGCCCGGCCGCCCCGGGGGCGACGACGGGCGCGGCCTCTTCCTGCAGGCCTCGCCACAAGCCGTAGCACATGACACACAGCACAACCGCGAACGGCAGACCGGCGGCGATCGAGGCGGTCTGCAGGGCGGCGAGCCCACCGACGACCAGCAGGACCGCGGCCACGACCCCCTCAAGGACCGCCCAGAACAACCGCTGCTGCCAGATCGGGTCGGGGTCGCCGCCGTTGGTGAGCATGTCGACCACCAGCGAGCCGGAGTCGGAGGACGTGGCGAAGAACAGCACCACCACCACGATCGCCACGACCGACGCCGTGACGCTGAGCACGCCGGAGACGGGCAGTTGCTGCAGGAGCACGAACAGGGCGTTGCTGCTGGCCGCGTCCGCGACCCCGCCGGGGCCGAACATCTCCGAGAAGATCGCCGTGCCCCCGAACACCGTGAACCAGATGATCGAGGCGCCCACCGGGGCGAACAGGCTGCCCAGGATGAAATGCCTGACGGTGCGGCCGTAGGAGATGCGGGCGATGAACACACCGACGAACGGTGACCAGGAGATCCACCAGCCCCAGTAGAACAGCGTCCAGTCCGCCTGCCACGCCTGCGCGGTGTTGTCCAGGGCGAACAGCCGGAAGCTCGTCGTCGGCAGGTTCTGCAGGTAGTAGCCCACGTGACCGGGCAGCGAGTCGAGGATGAACAGCGTCGGCCCGAAGAAGAACACGAAGGCGGTCAGCGCCAGGGCCAAGCACATGTTGATCAGGGCCAGCCGGCGGATGCCGCGGTCGATCCCCAGCAGCACGGAGACCACGGCCACCGCCGTGATCGACGCGACCAGCATGACCTGCGTGCCGGTCCCCATCGGAATGCCGAACAGCGAGTTGAGCCCGGCGTTGATCTGCTGCGCGCCGATCCCGAGCGATGTCGCCAGCCCGAAGACGGTGCCGAACACCGCCAGGACGTCGATCAGGTGACCGACGGGGCCGTTGATGCCCTCCCCCAGGAGCGGATGGAAGGCGGAAGCGGGCTTCAGCGGCAGGCCCCGGCGGAAAGAGAAGTAGGCCAGCGACAGCCCCAGGACGATGTATACGGCCCACGGGTGCAGGCCCCAGTGGAAGAACGTCAGGTTCATCGCCCTGCTGGCCGCGGCCTCGGTGCCGGCCTGCCCGACCGGGGGGCTGGTGAAGTGCGAGATGGGCTCGGCCACGCCGAAGTACACCAGGCCGATCCCCATCCCCGCGGTGAACAGCATGGCGAACCATGCGAGTGTGCTGAACTGTGGACGGCTGTCGTCCGGGCCCAGGCGGACGTTGCCGAAGCGGGTGAACAACAGCCCCGCCACGAAGATCAGGAAGAGGCTGACGGCGAGGATGTAGAACCAGCCGAAGTACGTCGTGATGAAGTCCTGGGCGGCCGTCGCCGCCGTCGCCACGGCCTCGGTGAACAGCACACCGGCCGCGACGAAGGTCAGGATCACCACCGCGGAGACGATGAAGACCGGTGGGTTCGTGTGCTCGTGCAGATAGCTGTGCACGGTGTCCCGCATGGATCTCATCCTTCCCTGCCTACCGGGCCTCCTCGGCGAGGCCCGCCTGTCCCCGATCGTGCGGAGGGTGGCCCGCGAGCAGCCTGTCGAGGCGGAACAGGCTGATGTCGTGACGGGTGTCGCCGTGCTCGGCGAGGTCGGCCATGACCTCGCCCACGACGCTGGCGAACTTGAAGCCGTGCCCCGAGCAGGGCGACGCGAACGAGACCTGCGGATGGTCCGGATGCAGGTCGATGATGAAGTGCTTGTCCGGCGAGTTGGTGAACAGGCAGGTCTGCAGGGCCATGACGGGCCCGCAGCCGGTCGGGAAGTGCCGGGCCGCGAACTCCCGGAGCACCGCCTCGTCCTCGAGCCGGGGCTCGCGGTGGAGCTCGTCGGGTTCGCCCGACTGTCCGGGATGGTGGTACTTGCCGAACTTGAACCCCGGGACGCCGAAGACGGGGAAGCCGTAGAACCGGCCCTCGTCGACCAGGACGTTGAAGACCGGGAACCGCTCGGGGCGGAAGTGGTCGGGCCTGAGCGGCTGTAGCCATGCGAGCACCTGGCGCTCGGGCACGGCCAGGCCCCGGAGCAGGGGCAGGAGCGCGGCGTCCCACGCGCCCGCGGTGATGACCAGGCGGTCCGCCTGGTACACGCCGCGCTCGCTGACGACCGTGACGCCGTCACCCGAGGGCTCCCACTCCACGACCGTCTCGCGGGCGTGGATCTCGGCCCCCTCGTCATGGGCCGCCGTCACGTGGGAGGTGATGCAGCGCTCCGGGAGCAGAAAGCCCCCGTCGGGCTGGAAGACCCCCAGCGCGTCCCCCGGCAGCCCATAGCCGGGGAAGCGATCGGCGAGCTCCGCGCTGGTGAGCACCTCGTGGGCCAGGTCGTGCTCCCGGCAGGACTGCAACGACCCCTCGAAGACCCAGCTGTCGGGGGGCCCGGCGTCCACCGAGCCGGTGACGTGCAGCAGCCGCCGGCCGGCACGGCGCTCCAGGTCACGCCACAGCTCATAGGCGCGCCGCAGCAGCGCCACGTAGGAGGGGTCCTCGTAGTAGGCGAGGCGGATGATGCGCGTGTGCCCGTGCGAGGACCCCATGGCGTGGGGGATGTCGTAGCGCTCCAGCCCCAGCACGCGCCTGCCCCGCCGCGCCAGGTGGTACGCGGCGGCGCTGCCCATGCCGCCGACACCGACGACGATGACGTCGTAGCGCCCGGACGCCTCCCGCGGTGCCATCAGGGCCCCGGCTCCCACAGCGCCAGGCGGATCTCCTGCTCGAAGCCGGTGACGTGTCGGCGGACCACCTTCTCGGCGCGCTCGGCCTGGCCGTCGCGGACCGCCTCGAGAAGCTCCCGGTGCTCCTGCACGGCCTCGTCGAGTCGGGACACGCGGTCCAGAACCAGCCACCACAACCGCAGGGACAGCGCGAAGTACTCGTCGAGCGTCGCCTCGAGGAAGCCGTTGTGGGCCCACTGGTGCGTGTGCCGGTGGATCCGCTGGTCGAAGTTGATCAGGTGGCGCTCGTCGGTCTCGCCACGGCTGGCGTCGAGCTCCTCGATGAGGGCGGTGGCCGTCTGCCGCTCCTCGGGGGTGGCCCGTTCTGCCGCCAGCCGGGCGGCGGCGCCCTCCAGCTCCGTTCGGACCTCCGAGACGCTGCGCAGGTCGCGGATGTCGACGTTGCTGACGAAGATGCCCCGGCGCGGGAAGACCTTGACGAGGTTGTGGTCGGCCAGCCGGCGCAACGCCTCCCTGATCGGGGTCCGGCCCAGGGAGAGCTCCTGCATCAGCCAGCGCTCGCTCAGGGGGGCGCCGGGCTTGAGCCGCAGGGACACGATCATGTCGCGGATCAGGTAGAAGGCCTCGTCGCTGAGGAACCTGCCGGCCGGTGGGTCCATCTTTGTATATTAGATGTCTACCAGGGCCCCCGGTCAACCCACCCGTGCGCTGAGGCGCTCGAGCGCCGCCTGCCGCCACCTCTCGGTCTGCTCCACCTCGTTGAAGGTGTAGACGTGGAAGCCGCGGATCCTGTTGTCCGGATCCGCGGCCTGCGGCGCGAGGTCCTCGACCAGGCCGTCGGGACGGTAGCCGCCGGGCAGGACCAGGCGGACCAGACGATTGCCGTGTTTGTTGAGGAAGCGGGCCGACTCGCCGAGGCCGATGCTGCGGGAGATCCGCAGCAGCCGCAGCATCGCCACGGCGCCGGGTATCCCGATGTAGATCGGCAGCTCGACCCCCCGCCTGCGCACCCGACGCACCCACCCGACCGTGGTCCGCGGGTCGAAGCAGATCTGGCTGACGATGTAGCTGGCCATCGGCTCCTTCTCGAACATGGCCTCGATGGTGGCCTCGTCGGAGATCAGCGGGTGACTCTCCGGGTACCCGGTGATACCGATCCGCTCGAGGCGGTGGCCGACCCGCGCCATCGCCGCCAGCAGCTCCGACCCGCCCTGGAAGGGGCCGGCGGGCTCCTCCACGTCGCCGGCCACGACGAACACCTCTCGGATCCCGTGATCCTCCAGCCGCTGCAGGATCTCCCCGAGATGGCTGTCGTCGGTGACCAGCCGGGCCGACAGGTGGGGCACCGCCTCGAAGCCCTGGCCGGACAGCCGCTCGCTGAGTCCCAGCGTCGTGTCGATCCCCCTGCCCGGGGAGGCCGTGACCGTCAGCGTGACGCTCCTGGGGACGTGCTCGCCGATCGCCTCCTCCACCCCGGGCAGGGGGATCACCTCGTACCGGGCTCGCCGCAGCAGCCCGACCAGGGCCCGCTCGTGCTCTGGCTTCATACGCCGCTACGCGGAGGTGACCCGCTGCTTGGGGGTCTCCTTGGTCGGGTCATGGAAGGGCTTTTCGACCACGACGGCGGCGTGGCGGCCCGAGGGCGTGTGCACCTCCAGCTCGGTCTCCAGCCCGCTGTACTCGACCGGCACCATCGCGTAGCCGATGTTCTTCTCCAGCCGCGGGGAGTAGCAGGCCGAGGTGACGCGGCCGACGTGCACCCCGTCGCGGTACACGGGGAAGAAGTCGATCATGGAGCCGTCGTTGTAGGCGCCCAGGCGCTCGCCGCCGATCTCGACACCGACCAGCTTCCGACTGACCCCCTCGTCCCTGATCCGCGCCAGCGCCCGCTTGCCGATGAAGTCGGCCTCCTGGTCGAGGTCGACCATCCAGCGGTAGCCCAGCTCCACCTCGAAGGGATTGGTGTCCAGCCACATGTCGGCACCATAGGCGAGGATGCCACCTTCGATGCGACGGATGTGGCAGGGGCCGATGACGGCCAGGTCGTGCGGGCGGCCCGCCTCCAGGACCGTGTTCCACAGCCTGACGCCGTCCCGGCTGGCGTTGCGGAGGTAGATCTCGTACCCGAGCTCGCCGCTGTAACCGGTCCGGGAGATGAGGACATCCATGCCGTGCAGCTTCTGCTCCGTGAGGTAGTAGTAGGGCACCTCGAGGATGCCGTCCCCGAAGAGGTCGGCCATCACGTGCCCCGACTTGGGTCCCTGGACCTGCACGGGGCCGACGTCGGCCTCGCGGATGGTCACGTCGAGGCCCGAGCGGTGGGCCAGGCCCCTGGCCCACAGCAGCACGTCGCTGTCGGCCAGCGACAACCAGAAGTGGTTCTCCCCCAGGCGCAGCAGGACGGGATCGTTGATGATGCCGCCGTCCTCGGCCGTGATGAACGCGTACTTGCACTGCCCGACGTCGCACTTGTTCAGGTCGCGGGGAGTCAGCATGTTCGTGAAGGAGAAGGCGTCACGCCCCGTGATCTCCACCTGCCTCTCGACCCCGACGTCCCAGAGCGTGACACCGTTGAGCAGCTGCCAGTACTCCTCCACCGGGTCCCCGTAGTGGCGGGGGTGGTAGGTGTGGTTGTACACGCTGTACATGGCCACGCCGTGGCGGCGCGAGGCGTGGAAGAACGGCGACTTGCGGATGCGGGTGTACAGCAGGATCTCAGGGTTCTTGTCGCTGCTCGCCATGGTGCGCCTCCTTTCCATTCGTGCGGGTCGTCGTCATGCGCTGAAGTGCTCGCTCAGGTACTTCTCCCCTTCGTCGCAGAGCATCGTGACGACGGTGGACAGCTCCGGACGGGCCTGTCGCAGCCGCTGCGCCGCGACCAGGTGGGCCCCCGAGCTCGGTCCGACGAACAGCCCGTGGGCGCGGGCCAGACGGCGCACGCAGGCGAGCGCGTCCTCGCTGGACACCGACACCACCTCGTCCACCAGCGCCTCGTGGCGGGCGAAGATGTCCGGCACGAAGCCGTCGGCGATGCCTTCGATGTCGTGCTTGCCCGTCTCCCCGCAGACGATCGTGCACGACTCCTCCGGCTCGATGGCCACCAGCCGCACGGCGGGGTTGACCGCACGGGAGGCCTGGCCCACGCCGATGAGCGTGCCGCCGGTGCCCACCCCCACGACCAGGGCGTCGGGGGCGCAGCCGGCCGGCAGCTGGGACAGGGTCTCGGGTCCCAGCCAGACCCGGTTCTCCTCGACGTTCCACTCGGAGGAGAACTGGCGGGAGTAGAAGTAGCCGGGCCGCTCGCCCAGCTCCTCGGCCTTGGCGAGAGCCTCGTTGACGTGGAAGTCGCCGACCTCGAGGACCTCCGCCCCGTAGGCCCGGGAGATGGCGGCCCGCTCCGTGGTCATGCCCCTCGGCATGACCACGAGCATCCGGTAGCCCTTGACCGCGGCGACCATGCTCAGGGCGTTGCCGGTGTTGCCGCTGCTGGCCTCGACGATGGTGTCGCCGGGCCGGAGCAGGCCGGCCGCCTCCGCCTTGTCGACGATGAAGCCGGCGACGCGGTCCTTGATGGACCCCGAGGGGTTCAGGAACTCCAGCTTCGCCCAGATGCCGTCGATGTTGACCAGGGGCGTGTTGCCGACGCCGGCCAGAACGGTCCCTCGGTCAGCGGTCGGCGGCATCGTCAGGCCCGCATGCGCCGCATCGAGGGGTCGAACAAGGGGTCGGGCGAGACCGTGGCCGGGTGCCGCTCTGCGAGGTACTCCACCTGCACCGACGTGCCCTCGGCGGCGAGCTCGGCGGGAAGCCAGGCGTACGCGATGCTGCGGCCGAGCGTGTGCCCGTACGCGGCGCTGGTCACGAAGCCCACCGCCCGACCGTCGGCGTGGACCGGCTCGTCGCCCATGACGACGACGCCGTCGTCGATGGTCAGACAGCTCAGGCGGTGCGTGGCCCCGTCCCGCCGGCGACGCTCCACCGCCTCGCGTCCGATGAAGCCACCGCCGGCGTCCAGCTTGACGGCGAAGCCCAGGCCGGCCGCCCAGGGGTCGTGCTCGCTCCACATGTCCGTTCCCCACGCCCGGTAGCCCTTCTCCAGGCGCAGGCTGTTGAAGGCGCCGCGGCCGCCGGCGACGATGCCGTGGGGCTGACCCGCCTCCCACAGCAGGTCCCACAGCCGCAGGCCGAACTCGGCCGAGGTGTACAGCTCCCACCCGAGCTCGCCGACGTAGGACAGCCGCAGGGCGGTGACGGGGACGTCGCGCACGAACGTCTCGCGGGCCCGGAACAAGCCGAACCCGTCGTGGGAGAAGTCGTCGTCGGTGAGCTGCTGCACCACCTCGCGGGCGCGGGGCCCCCACACCCCCACGCAGCAGGTGCCCCCCGTGATGTCCCGGACGGCGACCGAGTGGTCCGCCGGGAGGTTGCGCAGCATCCAGTCGACGTCCCGTGGTCCGTTCAGCCCGACCTGGAAGCGATGCTCGCCCAGACGGGCCACGGTCGTGTCGCTGCGGATGCCGCCCCTGTCGTCGAGCATGAGGGCGTAGGTGACGTAGCCCGGAGGCCGGTCGAGCCGACCAGTGGTCAGACGCCGGAGGAACGCGAGCGCGCCCGGCCCGGTCACCTCGACCCGCTTCAGCGACGTCATGTCGTACAGGCCGACCCGCTCGCGGGTCACGAGGTGCTCGGCACCCTCGATCGGCGACCAGTGGCGGCCGGCCCACTCGTCGCGCCGCGGGACCCGGCGGACCGCGTCGAGGTCGGCGTTGGCCTCGAACCACTGGGGGCGCTCCCAGCCGTTGGCCTCGTTGAAGTACGCCCCGAGGTCCTTCTGGCGCTGGTGGAACGGGCTGGTGCGCAGCGGCCGGGGGCCGCCCGCCGGCTCCATCGGGTGGTGGATGTCGTAGACCTCGTCGTACTGCTGCCACGCGCGCTCGTGGACGTAGGCGGGGCTGTGCGCGAAGGGCTCGAAGCGGTGCAGGTCGCACTCGCGCAGGTCGACGCCGGGTGCGCCCTCGACGATCCACTCGGCCATGACCTTGCCCACCGCCGGTCCGTGGGTGATCCAGACCGCCTCGGCGACCCAGAACCCGCGCACCCGGCGGGACTCTCCGATCAACGGCATGCCGTCCGGCGTGAAGGAGAACAGCCCGTTCAGCGGCTGCTCGATCTCGACGGCGCGCAGCGGCGGCAGCAGTTCCTGGGCGTCGGCCCAGGGCTGTTTGAAGTCGTTCTCCGTGAAGGGCATCACCGAGGGCATCGCCGGGCTCTCGCCGGGCCTGCGGAGGGCCTCCACGGGCACGGGCAGCGGGGTGTGCTGGTAGGAGCCGACGCCGTAGCGGTCACGGTGCCGCCGGAAGTACAGCGAGCTGTCCTGGTGGCGCAGGATGGGCTCCTCGGCCTCACGGGTGGCCCCGGCCAGCTCCGCCACGGGCGCCGTGCGGACGTACTGGTGCTGCATGGGCACGAGCGGGATGGGCACCCCCGCCATCCGGCCGACGGCCGGACCCCACATGCCGGCGCAGCACACGACGCAGCCGGTCTCGATGCGCCCCCGGGAAGTGTCCACGGCGCGCACGCGGCCGTCGCTCACCTCGATGCCGGTGACCTCGGTGTCCCCGTGGAACCGGGCGCCCCGGTCGCGGGCGAGGTCGGCCATCGCCTCCACGCCCCGGACCGCGTCGGCGATGCCGTCCGAGGGGACCCAGAGCCCGCCATGGATCCTGTCGGGGTCCAGCAGCCGAACCCTGGTCGCGACCTGTCGAGGGGTGATGAGCTCGGACTCCACGCCCCACGAGGTCGCCAGCCCGTGCTTGATCTTCAGCCACTGCCAGCGCTGCGGGGTGGCGGCGACCTCGATGCCGCCGACCGCCTGGAAGCAGGATTGCCCGTCGTGGCGCAGTCGGCCGAGGCGCTCGACCGTGTCGCCGGCGAGCCGGGTCATCGTCTGCGACGGATTCACCTGGAAGACCAGGCCCGGTGCGTGGGAGGTCGACCCGCCGGTCTGGAACAACGGCCCCTGCTCGACGACCGCCACATCGCGCCAACCCAACCGCGTCAGGTGCTCGGCGACGCTGCAGCCCACGATTCCCGCACCGATGACGACGGCCCTGGCCTCGGCGCGCATCGACGTCCACCTTCCTGCGCCCGGTCCCCGGCCGGGAAGAGGTAACCGGGGGGCTGATATATTAGGTGTGTACCAGCCGTCGGACAAGTGTGGGTCGGTGCCGCGGGGCCGGGCGCCTGGAATGGACGGACGGCTAGGCGGCGCCGCCGACGTCGTCGGCCACGGCGCGGACGACCTCGTCGGCCGTGTCCCGCAGCTGCGGCGGCGGCTCGGGCAGCTCGCCGGTCCGCTCCAGCTCCGCCAGCTGCTCGGCGATGACGGCCCGCAGCCGCTCCAGGTAGTCGAGGCGGTAGCGCCGCAGGTCCTCCAC
>JALYGZ010000208.1 GCA_030776845.1 Actinomycetota bacterium | reverse complement strand
TCAGCGGGAAGCCCGGCGCCAGCACGGTCCCCGCCCCGTCGATCGCGGCCCGCACTTCGGCCCAGATCCGCTCGTCGTCCGCGCCTCGCCCGTACTGCTCGTCGCCGAAGCGCAACCAGACCGGCTCCGCGCCCAGCACCGCGCACGCCCGGGCGTCCTCGAGCCGGCGCGCGCGGGTGGCCTCGCCGGACGTCGTGAAGCCACAGGCGGTGTCCCAGGGGCCGGCCGGGGCGACCGAGTCGGGGTCGTTGGCCAGGACGGTGACCACGCGTACCACCGCACCCTCGCCGACCCACCGGGCCACCGTCCCGCCGAGGGACAGCACCGCGTCGTCGAGATGCGGCGACAGGACCGCCACCGGACCGCGCGTGGGTCCCGCCTCCCGTGTCAGAGGGTCGATGTAACTCTCGGTAGTCTGACGGTGCCGCCGCGCAAAGTGTGCAGCGTCAGCTCGCGGTGTCGGGCACCAGGTAGCCCTCGCGCTCCAGCGTCTGCACCACCTGGGAGGCGGCCTCGTCGGGCGAGGCGGTCGTCGTGTCGATCACCACGTCAGCGTCGGCCGGCGTCTCGTAGGGATCGGAGATGCCGGTGAACTCCTTGATCACGCCCGCCCGCGCCTTGGCGTACAGGCCCTTGCGGTCCCGCTGCTCGCAGACCTCCAGCGGGGTGTCGACGTACACGAGCAGGAACCTGCCGTGCGGGGCGACCATGTCGCGCACCTCCCTGCGCACCGCGTCGTATGGTGCGATCGGCGCGCAGATGGCGGTGCCCCCGTTCTTGGTGATCTCCGACGCGACGTAGCCGATGCGCCGGATGTTGATGTCGCGGTGCTCCTTGGAGAAGCCGAGCTCGGACGACAGGTGCTTGCGCACGAGGTCGCCGTCCAGCAGCGTCGTGGGCCGGCCCCCGCGCTCGAGCAGCTTGACGAGCAGCACGTTGGCGATGGTCGACTTACCCGACCCGGACAGGCCGGTGAAGAACACCGTGAAGCCCTGCTCGCTGCGCGGCGGGTAGCTGCGCCGCAGCTCCCGGGCCACCTCGGGGAACGTGAACCACTCCGGCAGGTCGTCGCCGGCGGTCAGCAGCCCGCGCAGCTGGGAGCCGGAGATCGACAGGGTCCGCGCGCCCTCGGGCACCTCGTCCACGGGCAGGTACTCGTCCCGGTCGGCCACGTAGACCATCATCCGGAACGGCACCATGGCCACGCCCAGCTCGTCCTCGTGCTTGCGCAGCAGCTCCTGGGCCTCGTAGGGACCGTAGAAGGGGGTGCCGCCGGGGTCGCTGCCCGGGCCGGCGTGGTCCCGCCCGACGATCAGGTGCGTGCACCCGTGGTTCTTGCGGACGATGGCGTGCCACACGGCCTCCCGGGGACCGCCCATGCGCATCGCCAGCGGCAGCAGCGACAGCGCCGCCGTGCCCTCCGGGTAGCGGTCGGCGACGGCCTCGTAGCAGCGCACCCGCGTGTAGTGGTCGACGTCGCCAGGCTTGGTCAGGCCGACGACGGGGTGGATCAGCAGGTTGGCCTCCTGCTCGCGGGCGGCGCGGAACGTCAGCTCCTGGTGCGCGCGGTGCATGGGGTTGCGCGTCTGGAAGGCCACCACGCGGTCCCAGCCCCGCTCGGCGAACAGCCGTCGGACCTGTGCCGGCGTGCGCCGCAGGGCCTGGAAGTCGTAGTGGGTCGGCGCCTGCAGGCCGGCCAGGGTGCCGCCGACGTACCAGGCGTGCGCGTGCCGCAGCAGGTACGCCACGCCCGGGTGGGCCGGATCGGCGGTGCCGAAGACCGCCCGGGCCTCCGTCTCGGGGTCGGGCTGCCACACGTCCTCCACCGACAGGGCGGCGAGCATGACGCCCTCTGGGTCGCGCAGGGCCAGTGTCGAGCCCCGGACGAGGTTGGAGGCGATGGCCTCGGGGACGTCGAGCGTGACCGGGATCGGCCACAGCGTGCCGTCGGCCAGGCGCATCTCGTCGCGGACCGACAGGTAGTCGGCCCGGTTCATGAAGCCCCGCAACGGTGAGAAGCCCCCGGTGAACAGCAGCTCCAGGTCGCACTGCTGGCGGTCGGTCAGGTCCCAGGACGGCCAGTCCCGCGAGGACTCCCTCAGTTGCTCGGCCTGGTCCGCGTCGACCATCAGGTCGACCAGCTCGCCGCCGTGCGCCGGGACCAACTTCTCCGCCAAGGGGGTCCTCCTGTGAGGTCTGCGTGCGCGGGCCGGGTCAGGTCCGGCTGGTGGCCGCGACGGGATGGCCGCAGTCTGCCACAGGGGGATCGGCCCGCCGAGCCGGTGTCCCTGGTCAGTCGATCACGGCGGGGGTGGCCGGCTCGCCGGCGCCCGTCAGGCGCCGGCGCACGGAGACCACGCCGCGGGCCACGACGCCGGTGACCGTCCGGGACAGGATCGCCACGTCCAACAGGACCGACCAGTTCTCGATGTAGAAGATGTCCAGGCGCTGGTAGGCCCTGAAGGACGGATTGTCGCGGGCCTCGACCTGCCACAGGCCGGTGATGCCGGGCGGGACCCGCAGGCGCTCCCGCAGCGAGTCGTGGAACTGCTCGACCTCCTCGGGCAGCGCGGGGCGCGGGCCCACGAGGCTCATCTCGCCGCGCAGCACGTTGAACAGCTGCGGCAGCTCGTCCAGGCTCGTCGCCCGCAGCAGGTGGCCCACCCGGGTCACCCGGGGGTCGCGGTCGAGCTTGAACAGCGGGCCGTGCCGTTCATTGCCCTCCCGCAGCCTCACGAGCCGCTGCTCGGCGTCGACGACCATGGTGCGCAGCTTCCAGCACGTGAACGCCCGCCCGTCGCGGCCCACGCGACGCTGCCCGAACAGGACCGGCCCGGGGTCGGTCAGCTTGATCGCCACGGCGGCGGTGGCCAGGATCGGCGCGGCCAGGACCAGGCCGACGCAGCCCAGCGTGAGGTCCATCGCGCGCTTGACGCGCCGTTGCACCGGGGACAGCCTCGCCTGCTCCAGGTAGAACAGCGGCTCGTGGGCGAAGGCCTGGGCACGCAGCCGGCTCGTGGCGATGCCGCGCAGGCCGCTGGACAGGTGGACGTGCACGTCCTCGGCCAGCAGCTTGCGCACCACGGCGTTGAGCTCGTAGGACGGCACGGCGCTCGCCGCGACGAGCGCCCCGTTGGCGCCGGCGAGGCGCACGGCCTCGACGGCGTCGGGGACGTCGCCCAGCCAGGGCACGTCGCGCAGGCCCCGGCGCGCGCGACCGAGCTGTCCGACGACGCCGACGACGCGGAACCCCAACTCCGGGTGGTCCAGCAGCAGCCGGCACAGGTCGTCGGCCTCCTCGTTGCCGCCCACGATGACCACCGGCCGGGAGAAGCGCCCGCGTCGCCGTTGGGCGCTGAGGTAGGAGCGGTACCCGCCGCGGACCGCGGCCAGCAGGGCGAACGACAGGGCCCCGCCCCCGAGCCCCTCGACCAGGCCGACCGGCAGGTCCACCGCCCGCGCGAACCCGACGACGAACAGGCCCGTGAGCGCGCAAACCCGGGCCAGACGCGCCGTCTCGACCGACTTCACGCTGCTCACCCGCGCCAGGTACAGGCGCTGGGAGGCCACCAGCGCCAGGCAGACCAGGGTCGCGGCCAGCACCACCCATGCCCGGAGCACCAGGTCGGCGGGGGGCGCCGACATGGCGGCGGCTGCCAGCGTGAACCCCCACGCCGTCGCGGCCGCCGTGGCGTCGAGGGTGACGAGCAGACGGCGCAGGACGGCCGAGCCCCGGTGTGCCGACGCGGCCGGCCGGTCCGGCGCCGCCGTGGTGATCTCGACCTCGGCCAGGGGGACCGGGGCGGTGAACGCGCTCGACGTCACCTCCGCCGTCATGGGTGGCCCTTCCCTCGTCCCCGGCCGCCATCGACGCCCACGCGTGCCCGGTTGGGTCAGGCTACCCGGAGCGACACTTCTACTTCACAGAGTGATTATACTGCCTACAAACAGCACTACACGTCAACTTGGACGCACAGAGGGTAGCGTCAGCGGCGGGAGATCAGCGCCAGCACCAGGCTCACCACGATGGACACGACGATCATCGAGGTGATCGGCACGTAGACGCGGGTGCGGGGGCCCTCGATGCGGATGTCGCCGGGCAGCCGGCCGAACCACGACAGCGCCCCTGAGGCGATCAGCAGGCCGACCACGACGGCGCCGGCGCCGAGCGCGGCGATCGCCAGCCCCACGGAGCGCGGACTCATCCGGCCATGCTAGTAATGAGCCCGGTCCGCAGGCGTACGCTCGGGCGGGTCCGGCGAGGGGAGATCCATGACGGCCGTGGACGGGCGTCGGGTGCTCATCACGGGCATCGGCGGGGAGCTCGCCGGCCGGCTGGCGCGTGAGCTGGAGGCCGACGACCGGGTCGCCTACCTGGGGGGCGTCGACGTCGCCGAGCCGCGCGTGCCGCTGTCGCGGACCGAGTTCATCCGCGCCGACCTGGGCAACCCGCTGCTGTCCCGCGTGCTCGACGCAATCCGGGTCGACACGATCGTGCACCTCAGCCTCACGGCCACACCCCGCCGGGCCGGTGGCCGCGCGCGCATGAAGGAGCGCAACGTCCTCGGGACGATGCAGCTGCTGGGGGCCGCGCAGAAGGCCTCGTCGCTGCGCCGGCTGGTGATGAAATCGACGACGGCCGTCTACGGCAGCACCCACGCCGACCCCGCGCTGTTCCGCGAGGAGGCCGAGCCCCCGGGGCGCCCGCTCGAGGGCTACTCCAAGGACGCCATGGAGAGCGAGTCCTACGCGCGGGCGCTGGGACGGCGCCGCAGGGACGTCGGGGTCACCATCCTGCGGCTGGCCAACGTCGTCGGGCCGGAGGTGGACACAAGCCTCAGCCGTTACTTCAGCTTGATGGTCGTGCCCACCGTGCTCGGCTACGACCCACGCCTGCAGCTGTGCCACGAGGTCGACGCGGTGGAGATGCTGCGGCGAGCCACGCTCGGGGGGCCCTCGGGCGCGTACAACGTGGCCGGCCCCGGCATCGTGTACCTGTCGCAGGCGATCAGGCTGCTGGGCAAGGCGTGCGTGCCGGTGCCGCTGCCGTTGTTCAGCCCGGCGGCGGGCGTCGTGCGGCGTGCGGGCGTCGTCGACTTCTCGCCCGAGCAGCTGTCGTTCCTGCTGTTCGGGTGCGTGGGGGACATCGGGCGCATGCGGGCGCGCTTCGGCTACGAGCCGCGCTACTCGACGCCGCAGGCCCTGGCCGACTTCGCCGCCGCGCGCAACGCCAACGCGATGTACGACGCCGACACCGCCGCCCGGGCCGAGCGTGCGGCGCGCGACCTGCTGGCAGGCTGGCGGGGCGCGTCGTCGCTGCTGCGACCGCGCCGGTAGTAAAAGGAGCGCCCAGTGCCGTCCCCGGACCCGGCCCGCCACGACGCGGGCGCCGACGTCATCGACCTGGACCGGGCCAGGCGACGCCCCGGCGACGGCTCGCCGGGCGAGGAGGCGCCGCCCGACCGCGACCTGGACGCGGCGCTGGCGTTCCTGCGCCGCAGGCTGACCGGCGACTACGACGTGGACGTGTTCGGCTTCGACCGCGAGCTGACCGAGCAGGTGGTCCTTCCGCTGGCTCGTCCGCTGTACCGGTCGTACTGGCGGGTGCGTGCGGTGGGCCTGCGGCACGTGCCCGACCACGGCGGGGCGCTCCTCGTGGCCAACCACGCCGGCACCCTGCCCTTCGACGCGCTCATGATGAAGGTCGCCCTGTTCGACGAGCACCCCGCGCACCGGCACCTGCGGGAGCTGGCCGCGGACCTGGCCCTGCGGGCGCCCGTCGTCGGCCCCCTGCTGCGCAAGACCGGCAACACGCTGGCCCACCACGACGACGCGGTGCGGCTGCTGGAGTCCGGCGAGCTCGTGGGGGTCTGGCCGGAGGGCTACAAGGGGGTGGGCAAGCCCTACGGCGAGCGCTACAAGCTGCAGCGTTTCGGGCGCGGCGGCTTCGTAACGGTCGCCCTGCGGGCCGGCGCGCCGATCCTGCCCGTGGCCATCATCGGCTCGGAGGAGATCTACCCGATGGTCGCCGACGCCCGCCCGCTGGCCCGGCTCCTGGGCCTGCCGTACTTCCCGATCACGCCGACGTTCCCTTGGCTCGGCCCGCTCGGGCTGGTGCCGCTGCCGTCACGCTGGACGATCGAGTTCGCCCCGGCCATCGACACCGCGGGGTACGGGTCCGGCGCCGCCGAGGACCCCATGACGGTGTTCGAACTGACCGACCGGGTCCGGGCCACCATCCAGCGGATGCTGTACCGGGGGCTCATGGGCCGCCGGTCGGTCTTCAGGTAGCCGCTCAGCCGCTGACGATCAGCTGCGCAGCCATCGCGGCGACGATGACGACGAGCAGCGCCGCGATGGTGACGGTCGTGGCGGGACGCACGGCGTCACGCGGACAGCAGCGCCGCCAGCAGGGCCCGCAGCCAGGGACCGAGGTCGTCGGGGGTGCGCGCGGAGATCAGCCCGCCGTCGACGACGGTGGCCTCGTCGACCCAGTCGACGCCCGCGTTGACCATGTCGTCGCGGATCGCGGCGACGCTCGTCGCCCGCCGGCCCTTGAGGATGCCCGCGGAGATCGGCACCCAGCCGGCGTGGCAGATGAACGCCAGCGGCTTGCCGGCCGTGTCGAAGTGGCGGACGAGCTCGAGCACCCGCTCGGAGCGGCGCAGCTTGTCCGGCGCGAAGCCGCCCGGCACGACCAGGGCGTCGAACGACGTCTCGTCCACCTCGTCGACCGTCGCGTCCACCGGCACCGGGCCGTGGCCCTTCTTGCCGGTCACGGGTTCGGCGTCCAGCCCGGCGACGACCACGCGCGCACCCTCCTCGCGCAGCCGGTACACCGGGTAGAGCAGCTCCATGTCCTCGAACAGGTCGGCGGCCAGGACGAGGACGCGGCTGTCCGCTACGTTCATGGTGTCACCCCCCGGGTTCGCCGGCCGCCCGGGTGACAGGCAGGGCATGCCCGTCCAGCAGCGACTGGGCCTTCGCGCGCTCCCCGGCGAGGAAGCCGATGAGGCTGTCACGCGTGTCCAGGAACGGCCGGCAGTCCAACTCCAGCGTCACCGTACCCACCCACCCGCAGCGGCCCACATGGGCCAGGAAGGCCTCCAAGGGCAGCACGCCCGCGCCGATGGGGGCGTGGCTGTCCCGGCCCTGGCCCAGGTTGTCCGACACGTGCAGGTGGGCCACCCGCCCGGCCAGCGCGTCCCAGGCCTCGAACAGGTCCACACCGGCCACGCCGAAGTGGCTCGTGTCGAACACGACGTGGCGGAACGCCCCCAGCTGCGCCGGCGTGACGACCGAGGAGAACGTCTGCCCGGCCACGGGGAACAGGTTCTCCATGCCGAAGCGCACCCCGCGCTCGCCCGCCTCGTCGTCGGCCTCCAGCTCGGCCCATCGTCGGGCGCCGCGCTCCCAGCGGAACGGGGCGTGGGCGACCAGCAGCCCGGCCCCCATGGCCTCGGCCAGCTCCAGCGACCGCCGCGTCTTGTCGACGTAGTTGGTCCCCAGCACCCCGCGCAGCAGCAACATGTAGGGGCCGTGGACGACGGGCACCTCCAGGCCCGCCTGCCGGGCGAAGCCGAGGACCTTGTCGGGGTCCCGCGTCTCCGGGTCGTGACCCAGCAGCACCTCGATGGCCGAGAAGCCCGCCTCGGCGACGGCGTCCATCACCCAGCCGAGCGGCGTCGTCACCAGCGCGCCGGTCCCGGCGACCAGTCGGGGCCCGGCAGGGGTGGGGCCGTTCATGCCCCCAGGCTATCGGTGCCGGGTGATCGCCAGGGTTGCGGGCGGGGGAACGCGCGGTGGCGCTGGTAGCCTGCCGCCCAGCCCGCCCCCCTGTGAGGCACACGCATGACCGCGGTCATCCTGCCCGCCGTCGCCTCGGCGGTCGCCACCGCCTTCGCCGTCCGCCTGGGGCACCAGTACGCGGTCCGCCGGCGCGGGCACGCGCTCGCCTGGTGTCTGTCGCTGGCGATGTACGCGCTGGCCAGCGCCGCGGTCGCGGTGGGCGTCGCGGGGGCGTGGGGGCGGGCGGTCTTCGGCGTCTACTGGCTCGCGGGCGCCCTGCTGAACGTGCCGCTGCTGGCCGCCGGCCAGCTGCTGCTCATCGACCCCCGCCGGGCGTCGCTGTGGTGGGGACTCGCGGCGCTGCTGGCCCTCGCCGCGCTGGGCAGCGTCGTGATCGCCGACTTCGACACCTCGGCGCTGGCCGAGGCGGCCGCGGCCGGTGCCATCCCCCTGGGGCGCGAGGTGCTGGACAGCTCCCCGGCCTACGCGCTGGCCCGCCCCTACAGCCTCACCTTCGTCGTGGTGGTCGTCGGCTCGGCGTGGTCGGCGCTGCGCACGCGCCGGTGGGGTCCGCTGCTCATCGCGGCCGGCGTCACCGTGGTGGCCGCCTCGTCCGCGGCCGTGCGCGTCGGCCGGGGACAGCTGTTCAGCGTGCTGCTGGCCGTGGGCGTGATCACCATGTACGCCGGCTTCCGCAGCTCCTCGCGGGCGGCCGTCCCGGGAGGCCGGTCGTGACGCCGCCCGGTGACCGCCCGGTCGTCACCGTGTACACCCGCCGACGGTGCGGGCTGTGCCGCGAGGCGGAGGCCGTGGTGGCGGCGGTCGCGCGGCGCCGCGCGCAGGTGCGGCTCGTCGACATCGACTCCGACGACGCGCTCGCGGCCCGGTACAC
>JALYGZ010000207.1 GCA_030776845.1 Actinomycetota bacterium | reverse complement strand
GGCGGGCACGGCGGCTCAGCCTCCCCCTGCGGCCGCCTGCATGACCGTGAACACGGCGCCCTGGGGATCGCTGAGCACGGCGAAGCGGCCGTACGGCGAGTCCGTGGGCGGGACCCGCACCGTGCCGCCCAGCTCCTGGGCGGCGGCCGCCGCGGCCTCCGTGTCCTCCACGGCGAAGTAGGCCATCCAGTGGGATGGGATCTGCTCCGGCCAGTCCGCGGTCATCTGCATCGCGCCGCCCACGGCCCGCCCGTCGACCGAGAAGACCTGGTAGGCCGGGCCGCCCTCGCCGGTGTCCACAGGCTCCCAGGCGTGGCCGAACACCTGCGTGTAGAACACCTGGGCAGCCGCCAGGTCTCGCGTGGCCAGCTCGCTCCACACCAGCGAGCCGGGCTCGTTGACCACCGAGGCGCCGACGAGGTCACCGGCCTGCCACACGCCGAACAGCGCGCCGGCCGGGTCGGCGGCCACGAGCAGCCGCCCCTGGGACATGACGTCCATCGGCCCCATCAGGACCGTGCCGTCCCCCTCGGCGATCCTGCGCGCGACGGCGTCGGCGTCGTCGGTCGCCATGTACGTCGTCCAGGCGGTCGGCACCCCCTCGCGCGCCGGCTCGCCGGCCATGCCGGCGACGTTGCCGCCGTGCAGCTGGCACATCGTGTAGTGGCCGGTCTCCGCGGGCCCCACCTCGAAGCTCCAGCCGAACAGCCGACCGTAGAAGTTCCGCGCGCCCTCAGGGTCCGAGGTGGCCAGGTCGACCCACGACGGCGTCCCCGGCGCGTACGAGCTGACCTCGGCCATGGCTTGCTCCTGTCCCGCGTGCGGGTATGAGGATCCCACCGCCGCGGGGGGCGCGCAACGGCCGGGGGTCCCGAGGCCACGCGGCGGGCAGGGTGGGCCGGGAGCCTCCGAGGGGAGCCGTGGATGGTCCGCGTCACCGTCTGGAACGAGTACCGCCACGAGCGCCACGACCTCGCCGTCAGGCGCCACTACCCCCACGGCATGCACGCCGTGCTGGCGGGCGCGCTGGCCGGGCACGGCGGCTTCGACGTCACGACTGCGACGCTGGACGAGCCCGGCCACGGGCTGCCCGACGAGGTGCTCGACGCGACCGAGGTGCTGACGTGGTGGGGGCACGCGGCCCACGACGAGGTCGCCGACGGGGTGGTCGAGCGGGTGCGCCGGCGGGTGCTGGACGGCATGGGCCTGATCGTCCTGCACTCGGCGCACCTGTCGAAGATCTTCCGCACGCTCATGGGCACCGGTTGCATGCTCAAGTACCGCAAGGGCGACCGGGAGCGGCTGTGGGTCGTGGACCACGGTCATCCCGTCGCCGCCGGGCTGCCCGAGCGGATCGAGCTGGGCGTGGAGGAGATGTACGGGGAGCCGTTCCAGGTCCCCCCGCCCGACGAGGTCGTCCTCGTGAGCTGGTTCTCCGGCGGGGAGGTCTTCCGCTCCGGCTGCACCTTCCGCCGCGGTCGCGGCCGGGTCTTCTACTTCCGCCCGGGCGACGAGCAGTACCCCACCTACCACGACCCGCTGATCCAGCAGGTCGTGGTCAACGCCGCGCGCTGGGCGGCGCCCACGCCCGGGCCCACCGAGATCGTCGGCCGTGTCGCGCCCCGCGAGGCCGGGCACGGCCGGTGAGGCGCGGGCTTCCTACGCCTGCGCCGTCTCGGCCTCCTTGGCCACGAAGGCCCCGACCTCCTCGGGCGGGAGCGCCGCGCTGATGAAGTGCCCTGGATGGCGTCACCGCCGGTCTCGTGCAGCGCCCGGTACACGCCGGCGTCCTCCACCCCCTCGGCCACCACCCGCCAGGCGCGCACCTGGCCCAGCGCCCGCCCGAGCACGTAGTGGGTCAGCGAGTGGATCAGGCCCGTCTGTTCGGCCTCGGGCACGAAACGGTCGGGCGGCAAGAGGTCGCCCCCGGCGCGGTCCCAGCGCACCAGCGCCTCCGCCCCCGTGGGCCTGCCACTGTCGAGCTCGACCTGCGGTTGGTAGTACAACAGCAGGTCGTCGCGGCGCATGGCGGGCCCGAGCTCGCCCAGCAGGGAGAGCCGCTCGCGGTCCCCGGCCTCCCGGTCGGGGTCGTACAGGGCACACGTCCCGCGGACGGTCTTCGCGGCGTACATGCCCGGTCGGCGTGGTGGAACAGGGAGGCGTACGTGCGCCCGGCCCGGGGTACATCGCGAGGCCGATGCTGGCGTCCACGGTGGGGGCCACCCCGTTGACCTCGAAGGGGCGCTGCAGCGCGGCCAGCAGCCGCTCGGCGACCTCCAGGGCGGCCTCGGCCCGCCGACGTCGGGCAGGACCACGGCGAACCGTCACCGCCCACCCGGCCGATCGAGTCGGCCTCGCCCAGCTCCTCGGCCAGCCTGGGGACCGACTGGCGCAGCAGCGAGTCACCCGCGCTGTGGCCCAGGACGTCGTTGACCTGCTTGAAGCGGTCCAGGTCGATGAACAGCACCGCCAGCACGGTCCCCGCGTCGGCCGCGTGGGCCAGCGCGCGCTCAAGCTCCAGCCTGAGCCCGAGCCGGTTTCGGCAGCGCGCTGGTGGGGTCGAAGTACAGCAGGCGCGGATTGTCCTCGACGCGGTCGTGCAGCGCGGCCGTGGCCTCCGGTCCGCCCATCCGAGGGGGCTCGGAGCGTGACTGGGCAGTACTAAACGGGCAACTCGGACGACATCCTGACGGGAGAGGTAAGCATATGCCAAGCGCGTCAGTCAACGATTCATGCCATAGCAGTCATAGCACCCATGAACCACAGGGACCACGCGGGAACGGACGCTCCGGTGAGTGACGGCGACGCCACGTGGCTCTTCCCCGCGGCGCTGGTCGTGGCGGTGGTCATGGTCGCCGTCGCCCTCCTCGTCGGCGGCTGACCCCTCCCGGGTCGGGGGCTAGAGCCGGTCCTCGGTCTGGTCGACGGCCGCCTCGGCCGCCTGGGCCGACGTGTGGTCCGGCGCCCGGTCGGGCCGGCGGCCGGCCGGTTGCTCCCCGACGTCCCGCCAGGCCTCCTCGCTGCCGCGGTCGTGGTGCTCGTAGGCCCGCCGGAGGCCGATCAGCACCTCGGCCGTCGTCTCCACCAGCGCCTGGGTCCCGGGGTCGGCGACCTCGCCCACCCCACCGCGGGCCCGATCGATCAGGTCGTCGAGCATGCGGCGCACGTCGGCCGTCGGGCCGCGGCCGCCGCCGGTGTCCCCCGGCTCGCTCCCCGTCACGGTCCGGCCCCCCCTCATCCCGGTGGTCGGCCTCGTCTTCCTCCCCGCCGACCTGGACATGCATGCATCGCCGGTGGCATGCTCGCCGGCCCGCGACGCGAAGGACCCCCTGTGCCGGAGCTGCCCGACGTCGAGGGCTTCCGGCGGTTCTTCGCGCGCCACGCCCGGGGCAGTCGTGTCGTCCGGGTGACCGCGCCCGACCCCCAGGTGCTGCGCGACACCACCGTGCAGGGGCTCGGCCGGGCCCTGCGCGGGCGCCGGTTCGGCGCCCCGCGGCGACACGGCAAGTGGCTGTTCGCCCCGACCGACGACGGCCCGACCGTGGTGCTGCACTTCGGTATGACCGGCCGGCTGGGATGGTCATCGGACGGCTCCGGCCGGGATCGCCACGACCGGCTGGTCTTGGTCCTCGACGCCGGGGAGCTGCGGGTGAACTCGATGCGCAAGCTGGGCGGGGCATGGCTCGCGCGACGCGAGCGCGACCTCGCCGACATCACCGGCCCCCTAGGGCCCGACGCGCTGTCGGTGACACGGGATCAGCTGGCCGCGCGCCTGGCCGGCCGCCGCGGCGGTGTCAAGTCCGCGCTCATGGACCAGGCCGTCGTCGCCGGCCCCGGCAACCTCGTCGCCGACGAGACGCTGTGGCGGGCGCGGGTGCACCCCCGGCGGCCGGCGGCGTCCCTGTCCGCCGACGAGCTGGCGGCGGTCCACCGGTCGTTGCGGGAGGTGCTGGAGGGTGCGGTGCCCC
>JALYGZ010000206.1 GCA_030776845.1 Actinomycetota bacterium | reverse complement strand
GCCGGGCGGTGCGGGTCGGCGTGCGCCCGGAGAAGGTGCGGCTGATGGCCGCCCGTGGCGCCGAGCCCGAGCCGGGTCTCAACGAGCTGCCCGGCGTCGTCAGCGACGCGAGCTTCACCGGGGTCAGCACCCAGTACCTGGTGCGCGCCCCGTGGGGCCAGGAGCTGACGGTGGTCTCCCAGAACGCCGGCCTGCAGGCGCCCCTGTCGGCCGGCGAGCGGGTCCTGCTGCGGTGGCACCCCGAGCACACGTTCGCCCTTCCCCCCGGCCCCCGGGGCGTCGACCCGGCCGCCGTGCAGGACGCCGTCCCCGAGCCGCCGCCGACCGTGGCGGCCGGGAAGCCGGGGGTGCTCGCCCGCACGCTGCAGCGGAGGGTGAGCCGGTGAGCGGTGCGGCCGCCGGGGGGCGCGGCCGCCGTGACTGGACCCCGTACCTGCTGGCGGTGCCCGCCGTGCTGTGGCTGGTCGTGTTCTTCGTCCTGCCGATGCTCACGCTGCTGGCCACATCGCTGCAGGAGGGGTCGCTGTCGGAGGGCTACCGGCTGACGTGGCGCGTCGCCAACTACACCGACGCGCTGGCCGAATTCGGCGACCAGTTCCTCCGCTCGTTCTGGTACGCGGGGCTGACGACCGTCCTCGCGCTCGCCATCAGCTACCCGCTGGCGTACGCCATCGCCTTTCGCTCAGGGCGGTGGAAGTACCTGCTGTTGCTTCTGGTCATCGCCCCGTTCTTCACCAGCTTCCTGGTCCGCACCCTGGCGTGGAAGATCATCCTGTCCGACTCCGGCTGGGTCGTGCAGACCCTGCAGCGGATCGGCATGCTCGCCCCCGACGGGCGGCTGCTGGCGACGACCACCGCCGTCCTCGCCGGCCTCGTCTACAACTTCCTGCCGTTCATGACCCTGCCGCTGTACGCGAGCCTGGAGAAGATCGACGGGCGGCTCATCGAGGCGGCCAACGACCTGTACGCGAACCCCTTCGTCGCGTTCCGGCGGGTGACCTGGCCGCTGTCGCTGCCCGGTGTGGTGGCCGGCACCCTGCTGACGTTCATCCCCGCGGCCGGCGACTTCGTCAACGTGCGCTTCCTGGGCACGCCGTCGCAGTACATGATCGGCAACGTCATCGAGAGCCGCTTCCTGTTCGTACTGGACTACCCCACGGCCGCGGCGCTGTCGTTCCTGCTTATGCTCACGATCCTGGCGCTGGTCATGGCCTACGTCCGGCGCGCCGGCACCCGGGAGCTGGTCTAGCGTGGCCGGCGTCGCCGAGCGTCCGCGCACCGGGACCGCGCCGGACCGGTCGACCCCCCCGGCGGGGCGGTCCGGACCCGTCCGGCTGTGGCGGGGGCTGACGCGCGCCCTGGTGCCGCTCTACGCGGTGATCGCGATGCTGTATCTGTTCCTGCCGGTCATCGTGGTGTTCGCCTTCTCGTTCA
The DNA here is from genome assembly GCA_030776845.1 of Actinomycetota bacterium. Classification (GTDB taxonomy): domain Bacteria; phylum Actinomycetota; class Nitriliruptoria; order Euzebyales; family Egibacteraceae; genus JAHWKQ01. The sequence goes on along the minus strand of JALYGZ010000206.1, from coordinate 841 downwards.
ACGACGTCGAGGGGCGCTTCAACTTCACCTGGGTCGGCTTCACGCTCGACGCGTGGAGCGACCCGTGCGCCGTCGCGGGCGTCTGCCAGGCGATGGTCGCCAGCCTGCAGATCGCGGCGCTGGCGACGATCGGCTCGACGGTGCTGGGAACGCTGCTCGCCTTCGCGCTCGTGCGCCACCGCTTCCGCGGACAGGACGCGACGAACCTGTTCGTGTTCCTGCCCATGGCCACGCCCGAGGTCGTGATGGGCTCGTCCCTGCTTGCCCTGTTCCTCAACCTGGGCGTGGAGACCGGCTTCGGGACGATCCTCGTCGGCCACGTGCTGTTCAACATCAGCTTCGTCGTGGTGATCGTGAAGGCGCGGCTGCAGGGGCTGGACACGCGCCTGGAGGAGGCCGCGATGGACCTGTACGCCAACGAGTGGCAGACCTTCCGCAAGGTGACCCTGCCGCTGGTGACCCCCGGCATCGTCGCCGCCGCCCTGCTCGCGTTCGCCCTCAGCCTCGACGACTTCATCATCACGAACTTCAACGCCGGCGACACGGTCACCTTTCCCATGTTCGTGTGGGGGGCCGCGCAGCGCGGCATCCCCCCGCAGGTCAACGTCATGGGCGCGCTCATGTTCGTCGTGGCCGTCGCCCTCGGCCTTGGCCAGCTCGTCTGGGCCCGCCGCCGTCTGAGCGCCGCCCGGCGGGTGGGCGGGTCAGCGCCGATGAGAGGAGCGAGACCGTGAGCGACGTGCGGCTGTGGATCGACGGCGGCTGGGCCGACGCCGCCGGGTCGGAGCGGATCACGGTCGAGGACCCCGCGACCCTGGAGACGGTCGGCACGGTGCCGGCG
>JALYGZ010000205.1 GCA_030776845.1 Actinomycetota bacterium | reverse complement strand
CCCTATGAAGGATCGCGTCTACCGGCGGCACCGCCGCGCGGGACCGCGTTGCGGCGCCTGGACGCAGTGTGCTCCTCCCAGAGCCTACCGGTTCCGAAGGCCCGCGAGACTTGGCGTGGGTACCTATTGGCTTAGGTACGATTGTCCTGCCGGCTCAGGGGAATCCGCAAGATGCAAAGACTAGTACTCCGGCACGGTGGATCGTAGGGGTATCCTTGGGGGAGCGACCCGTGGCCCGCCCCGCCCCGGGAGCCCCGCGATGGCGAAGCTGCACCCGGTGGTGTTGACCGATGACGAGCGGCAGCAGTTGCACCAGCTCACCCGCACCGGCACCGCCGCCGCCCGCCGGATGCGGCGCGCCCGCACGCGGCTGCTGGCCGACCAGGGCCTGCCCGATGCCCGGATCGCCGAAGCGGTCGGCTGCTGCGTGGCCACCGTCGAGAACCTGCGCCGCCGCTTCGCCCGCGACCGCCTGGGCGCGCTCGACGACCGCCCCCGGCCCGGCGCCGCCCGCCTGCTCGACGGCAAGGGCGAGGCCGTGTCGGGCGAACTGGCCAAGAGCACCCCGCCCCAGGGACGGGCGACCTGGAGCCTGCGCCTGCTGGCCGACCGCCTCAGCGAGCTGCAGGTGGTGGAGGCGATCTCCGAGGAGACCGTGCGTCGCACCCTCAAAAAAAGCGGCTGACGCCCTGGCTGAAGCAGCGCTGGTGCCTGCCGGAGGTGAACGGGGCCTACGTGGCCTGCATGGAGGACGTCCTCGACCTCTACGCCGCCCCGCCCGACCCGGCCCGCCCGGTGATCTGCCTGGACGAGCTGCCCTTGCCCCTGCGCGACCACGTCCGGCCCCCCTTGCCGCCGGCCCCGGGGGTGCCAGCCCGGGAGGACTACGAGTACAAGCGGGGCGGCACCGCCTGCCTGGCGATGGCCTTCGATCCCCATCACGGCTGGCGCCACGTCTGGGTGGGCGAGCGGCGCACCAAGGCGGACTTCGCCGGCTGGGTCCGGGAGTTGGTCGACGGCCATTACCCCGAGGCCGAGGTCATCCGGCTGGTCACCGACAACCTCAACACCCACGGGCCGGGCGCCTTCTACGAAGCCTTCCCGGCCGCCGAGGCGCGGCGCTTGGCCCAGAAGATCGCCTGGCACTACACCCCCAAGCATGGGAGTTGGCTGAACCTGGTCGAGATCGAACTGGCCGTCCTCTCCGACCAGTGCCTGGACCGCCGCCTGCCCAACCTGGCCACGGTGGCCGCCGAGGTGGCGGCCTGGGAAGCCGGCCGCAACGCCGCCCGGGCGACGATCGACTGGCGCTTCACCACCGACCAGGCCCGCACCAAGCTCCATCGCCTCTACCCCTTCGCCGAGCCCGCCAACCCCCAATGATCACTGTGCCGGGCTACTAGCCCCTAGCCCCTAGCTCCGGATGCTGAGCGGGTCACGGGGCCGTGGTCCGTTCGGGCAGACCACGCCGTCGATCTCCAGCTCGAGCAGCTGGTAGGGGTAGACGTTGATGACCTTCGTGGCGCCGAACTCGGCGGTGTTGGGTTTCGACCGGTCGTAGAGGTGGACGTGCCCGTGCAGGTGGTAGGCGGGATGGACCCAGCGCAGGAAGCGACGGAGCGCCTTGAACCCGCGGTGGGCGGGGTCGGGCGCGTCGTTGACGTCCCGCGGCGGCGCGTGGGTGACCAGGACGTCGACCGCGCGGCCGTGGCGCAGCCGGTTCCACAGCAGCTTCGGGGCCATCCCCAGCAGCATCCACCAGACCTGGAACTCGGTGTACTGGACCGGCTCGTCGCCGCAGTAGCGGGGCGAGCCGGGGATGCCGGCCAGGATCAGCCCCGTCTCCGGGTCGCGGACAACCTGGCCGCCGAGGTCGATCGCGCCGCCCGGGTGGTAGTGCTTGCCGCGTTCGCCGGCGCGGGTCAGCTCCTCGGCGTGGTTGCCGAGGACGTAGTAGACCGGCCGGTCGAGGGCGTCGGCCAGGAACTCCAGGTACCGGGCCGGCAGGTCGCCGCAGGAGACGACGATCGCGACGTGGCCCATCCGCTCGCGCACGGTGGTGCTGTAGACGCGTTGGTCGATCTGATCGGTGACGGCGAGGACGGGGATGGGCATCGTTGCTCCCCCGCGACGGCGGCACCTTTGCCCCGCCGACGGTCGCGTTGACGTTGCCCTAAAGTCTACCGCGTTCCTCGGCGCCTCGGCCTGCCATCCGGACGTACCCAGCAGGCGGAGTCGGAAACGGCGGCGTAGGGGCGCGATTCATCGCGTCCTGACGAGGAAATCGGCCCCGCCGGCCC
>JALYGZ010000204.1 GCA_030776845.1 Actinomycetota bacterium | reverse complement strand
CCGCCCATGCGCGCGCCTGCCTCCTCAGTCGGGCTGAGCGCCGACACGCTCCGCGGGGCCGCGGCCCGGCAGCTCCTCGGCGGTGCCCCAGTCGCGGCCGCCGGGCACCGACCCGAAGCGGCTGAAGACGACCGCGCACATCGCGCTGATCGCCACGCCGGGGATCATCGAGTAGACGCCCCCGCCAAACGGCTGCACCGCCTCCCACAGCAGGACCGTGGCGGCGCCGGAGATCATCCCGGCCAGCGCCCCGTAGAAGGTCATGCGCGACCACCACAGCGACAGGATGACCACCGGCCCGAACGTCGCCCCGAACCCGGCCCAGGCGTAGGCGACGAGGCTGAGGACGGTCCCGCCGCGCAGCGCCAGCAGGTAGGCCACGATGGCCACCGCCACGGTCGCGGCGCGCCCCATCCACAGCAGGGTGGTGTCGCTGGCCTCGCGGTTGAACAGCGTCCGGTAGATGTCCTCGGTCAGCGACGACGAGGCGACGAGCAGCTGTGAGTCGGCGGTGCTCATGATCGCCGCGAGCACGGCGGCCAGCAGAACCCCGCCGATCCACGGGTTCAACGTCTGCTGGATCAGGCGGAGGAACACCGTCTCGGGGTTGGCCAGCGGTGTGTCGAGGAACACGATCCCCGCCAGACCCGTCAGCACGGCGCCGAGCAGGCAGATCCCGACCCAGGACGTCGCGATACGGCGCCCCAGCGGGACGTGCCTCGACGAGCGAATCCCCATGAACCGAGCGAGGATGTGTGGTTGCCCGAAGTAGCCCAGGCCCCACGCGAGGCTGGAGCCGATCACGATCAGGCTCAGCCCGCTGCCCGAGGACCAGTCCCCCCTGCTGTAGCTGGCCTCGGTGCCCATCGACAGCAGGCCCGGCGCGCGCGCCTGCAGCCCGGAAGCCAGGTCGCCGGGCCCGCCGATCGCGACCAGGGCGACGAGCGGCAGGACGATCAGCGCGGCGACCATGAGGGTGCCCTGCAGGGCGTCGGTGTAGCTGACCGCCAGGAAGCCACCGAGGAACGTGTAGGCGACGATGACGAGCACGCTCAAGGTGATGGCGAGGTTGACGTTCAGGCCGAAGACCTGCTCGAACAGCAGCCCCCCGGCGACCAGGCCTGAGGCGACGTAGAAGCAGAAGAACACGATGGTGAACAGCGCCGAGAACAACCGCAGCAGATGGGTCCGGTCGCCGAAGCGGCCCTCGAAGTAGGCGGACAACGTGACCGCGTCGTCGGCATACTCGGTGTAGGTGCGCAGCCGCGCGGCGACGAACTTCCAGTTCAGGTAGGCGCCCAGCAGCAGGCCGATGCCGATCCAGCTCGCGCCGACGCCTGCGCTGTACACGGCGCCGGGCAGCCCCAGCAGCAGCCAGCCGCTCATGTCGCTGGCCTGCGCGCTCAGCGCGGCGGTGCCGCTGCCCAGCCCGCGGTCGCCCAGCACGTAGTCGCTCAGGTCGACCGTGCTCCGATAGACCCAGGCGCCGATCCCGAGCATGACGGCCAGGTAGACGGCGAACGTGGTCAACGCGGGAGCGGAGATGCCGGTCACCGTATGGTCCTTTCTGCCAGCGTCGTTCAGTCCTCGAGCTCGACGTACACGTTCTTCAGCTCGGTGTAGTACCGCAGCGCCTCGGCCCCGACCTCCCGACCGTACCCGGAGTGCTTCCAGCCGCCGAAGGGCGCACCCGTGTGCACGCTGGTGTTGGAGTTGACCGACACGACGCCGGCCTGCAGGTCCCGCGCGCAGCGGTGCGCGCGGGCGACGTCGCGGGTCCACACCGACGCCGACAGCCCGTAGTTCGTGCGGTTGCCCAGCTCGACGGCCTCGGCCTCGTCGGCGAACGTCAGCACGCAGACCACGGGGCCGAAGATCTCCTCCTGGACGACGCGCATCCCGGGCTCGGCGCGGTCCACGACCGCGGGGGCCATGAAGTGGCCCGGCCCGTCGAGGGGTTCGCCGCCGCAGGCGACGACCGCGCCCTCGTCGCGGGCCGAGGCGACGTAGGACAGCACCGACTCGCGCTGGTCGGCGGTGATCAGCGGTCCCATCTGGGTGTCGGGGTCGTCGGGGGCGCCGACGCGCCAGGCCTTCGTCGCGGCGACGAGCGCGTCGACGAACTCGTCGTGGACCGACTCGTGGACCAGGATCCGGCTGCGCGCGCAGCAATCCTGGCCGGCGACCTCGAACACCGCCGAGACGCCGCTGTCCGCGGCCTTCTCCAGGTCGGCGTCGGCGAACACCAGCGACGGGGACTTGCCCCCCAACTCGAGCGTGACCCGCTTGAGCTGGTCCGCGGCGCCCCGCTGGATGCCCTTGCCGACCTGTGTGGAGCCGGTGAAGGCGATCTTGCCTACCCGGGGATCGTCGACGAGCGCCTGGCCCACCACGCTGCCGCGCCCGGGGACGACGTTCACGGCGCCCGGGGGGGCACCCGCCTCGGTCAGGATCGCCGCGAGCCGGAGGGCCGTGGTCGGCGTCAGCAGGGCCGGCTTGTGCACCACGGTGTTGCCCGCGGCCAGGGCCGGGGCGAGCTTCCACGCGGCGATCAGGGTCGGGAAGTTCCACGGGGTGATGACGCCGGCGACGCCGATGGGCTGGCGCAGGGTGTAGTCCAGGCCCCCGGAGCCCAGCGGCAGCGTCTCGCCGTGCAGGTGGCGCACGACACCGGAGTAGAAGTCGAAGACGTCGGCGACCGAGGAGATCTGGGCGCGGGCGTCGGCGATGGGCTTGCCCACGTCCCTGACCTCCTCGTGGACCAGCTCCTCGGCCCGCTCGCGCACGAGGTCGGCCGCGCGGCCCAGCACGCCGGCGCGCTCGGGCACGGTGCGCCGCGACCAGTCGCCGAACGCGCGCTG
>JALYGZ010000203.1 GCA_030776845.1 Actinomycetota bacterium | reverse complement strand
GTCCCGGGCCTGGCGGGCGATGAGCTCGGCACCCTTGCGGGAGCGCACGAAGGCCAGCGTCGCCGGCCCCCGGCGCACGAGCCCGCCGAGCACGTCGCCGGCCTCGGCGATCGTCGAGCGGCGCGCGCCGGTCCACCCGTCCTCCAGCGGCGGCTCCCACAGCGCGACCACCACGCCGGGGTGCGGGGACCCGTCGGCGGTGATCGCTGTGAACGGCAGACCGGTGAGGTTGGCGGCGTGCTCGCCGGGGTTGGCGATGGTAGCGGTCGCCAGCACGAACGTCGGGGCGGGTCCTGCGGGGCGGTAGTGCTCGCACACCCGGCGCAGCCGGCGCAGGATCGCCCCCACGTGGGAGCCGAACACGCCCCGGGCGACGTGGCACTCGTCGACCACGACCAGTTGCAGCCGGTGGAAGAAGTCCGCCCACCGGGCGTGCTGGGGTAACAGGCCCACGTGGAGCATGTCGGGGTTGGTCAGCACCACGTTGGCCGTGCGACGGATCGCCTCGCGCTCACGGGCCGGGGTGTCGCCGTCGTACGCCGCGGCGCGGACCTGGGGCAGCCGGAAGCCGCGCAGCGCCGCCAGCTGGTCGCGCGCCAGGGCCTTGGTGGGCGCCAGGTACAGCGCGCAGGCCTTGTCGTCGCGCACGAGCCGCTCCAGCAGGGGCAGCTGGTAGCACAGGCTCTTGCCGCTGGCCGTGCCGGTCCCCACCACGACGTGGCGGCCGGCGCGCACCCGCTCCAGCGCCCGGGCCTGGTGGCGGTACAGCGAGCCGACCCCACCGAGCTCCAGACGGCCGGCGAGCGGCCCCGGCAGGTCGTCGGGCAGGCCGACCGTGTCGGCCGGACGGGGCGGCAGCCGCCGCAGGTGGACGATGCGCGGGCGGCCGTCGGCCGACGGGTGGCGTGCGGCGAGGTCGTCCTGCAGTTCGCCGAGCAGCGTCTCGGGCTCCACCGGGGCGCAGGTTACCGGCCCCCCGGCCGGCGCGGTCGTGGCGTTTCGCCTCCCCCGGGTGCGGGCAGAACCTGGGCGGCCGACGCGGGTGCCGTGTGCCCCGTCGCCGGTGCGATCCCCGTCGAGGAGCGAGCGTGGAGCTGTCTCTCAACCACCGCGATGAGGGCCCCGTGACCATCCTGGAGGTCGCCGGTGAGGTGGATGTCTACACCGCTCCCAAGCTGCGCGAGCGGCTCATCGAGTTGGTCCAGGACGGCCGCCACCACGTCGTGGTCGACATGACCAAGGTGGAGTTCCTGGACTCGACCGGGCTCGGTGTGCTGGTGGGGGGCCTGAAGCGCGTGCGCTCGCACGACGGCAGCCTGCGCCTGGTCTGCGACAAGGAGCGCATCCTCAAGATCTTCCGCATCACCGGCCTGACCAAGGTCTTCCCCATCCACGACTCCCTCGACGAGGCGCTGCAGGACTCCGGCTGATGCCGGCCGTCGACCTGCGCCTCCCCCCCGACGTCGCCTACGTCGGACTGGCCCGCCTCATCGTGTGCGCGGCCGCGCGCCTGGCCGGAATGGCCGACGAGCGCGTCGAGGACCTGCGGATCGCCGTGAGCGAGGCGACGACCAACGCGATGGTCGCGCACAACCGCGACGGCCACGGCGCCCCGGTCGTGCTGTCGTTCGGGCCGACCAGGACCAGCTTCGAGGTCACGATCGCCGACGCCGGCGCCGGCTTCGAGCCGCAGCCGCCCGAGGCGCTCGACGACCGCGACCCGCTGCAGGAGGGCGGACTGGGCGTCACCCTCATCCGGGGGCTGGCCGACTCGGTCTCGTTCGAGCGCGGCGAGGGGATGCGGGTCAACATGCGCTTCCGGGTCGGCCTCGACGCCGACGGCGACCGCGCGCAGACCTCCGTCGACGTCTGACGGAGGCGCCCTCGTGGACCGCCGCCTGACGGACACCATCGCCGCCTATGACGAGGCGGCCAGCGAGTACCAGCAACACTGGCGCGCGCGCCGGCCCCTGGCCGCCATCCGCAGGTTCGCCGACATGGTCGGCCGCGGGGGCCGGGTCATCGACGTGGCCTGCGGTCCCGCCCTGGACGTCCGCCCGCTGCGGGACGCGGGGCTGCAGGTCGTCGCCGGCGACCTGTCCCAGGAGTCCATGCGCGTGGGCCACACCCTGTTCCCCAAGGGCGCCCTCGCCTGCTGGGACTACCGCCGCCTGCCCTTCACGGACGACATGTTCGACGGCGTGTGGGCGCCGGCCGCGCTGCAGCACCTGCCCCGGGGGCACATGCGCCGGGGGCTGGCCGAGCTGCGCAGGGTCCAGCGGCGCGGGCCGGTGATGCTGTCGTTCCGGGAGGGCGGCGGGGACCTGGAGGCGATCGACGACCCGCCGGCCGGCAAGGTCTACGCGACGACGATCACAGCCGACGAGCTCAAGGCGCTGCTGCTCGGGGCCGGCTACCGGCAGGTGCAGGTCCAGCGGCGTCCCGACCTCCTGGAGCGCCCGGAGGTCACCTGGCTGTACGGCTGGGGCCGGCTGGAGGGTTAGGAGCCGCCGTTGGCCGGGGGCAGGGCCGCCGTCCTCGTCGTCGGCGGGGGGCTGGGCGGGGTGGCCGCCGCCCTCACCGCAGCCGAGGCGGGGTGCTCGGTGATCCTGACCGAGGAGACCGACTGGCTGGGGGGCCAGCTGACCGCCCAGGCCGTCCCCCCCGACGAGCACCCCTTGATCGAGCGGGCCGGCTGCACGGCGCGCTACCGCCGGCTGCGGGACGGCATCCGCGACCACTACCGGGCCTGGTACCCGCTGACGGACACGGCCCGGGCGCGCCCGCACCTGAACCCGGGGCTCGCGGCGGTGAGCCCGCTGGCGCACGAGCCGCGGGTCGCGCTGGCCGTCATCGACACGATGCTGGCGCCCCACCGCGCAGCGGGTCGTCTGCGAGTGCTGGACCATCACGCGCCGGCCGCGGCGGACGTGGACGGCGACCGGGTCCGGGCCGTCGCGCTGGCCGACCTGCGGGAGGGCGGCGAGCGGGTCGTGACCGCCGACTGGGTGGTCGACGCCACCGAGACCGGCGAGCTGCTGGCCCAGGCCGGCGTGGAGCACGTCACCGGCTTCGAGTCCCGCGAGGAAACCGGCGAGCCCCACGCCCCCGCCCGGGCCCAGCCGCTGAACATGCAACCGGTCACGGCCTGCTTCGCGCTGGACCACCTGCCGGGCCGGGACCACACGGTCGAACGGCCCCCCGACTACGGGCGCTGGCGCGACCGGCTGAGCTGGGTCGCCCCGGACCCTGTGACCCTGCGCCCGGTGACCCGCGGCTTCACCCCGAACCCCGACGACGAGCCGGCCGGGGACACCGCGGACACCGGCGACCGCGAGCTGTGGCGCTACCGCCGCATCGCCGCGCGGCGCAACTTCACGCCCGGCGCGTACCCCAGCGACGTCACGCTCGTCAACTGGCCCCAGTCGGACTACACCGGGGGGCCGATCTACGGGGTGCCCGCCGACGAGGCCGCCCGGCACGTCGAGGGGGCCCGCCGGCTCGCCCTCGGCCTGCTCTACTGGCTGCAGACCGGCGCGGCGCGCGAGGACGGCGGCGCCGGCTACCCGGGGCTGCGCCTGCGCGGTGATGTCGTCGGGACGCCCGACGGGCTGGCCAAGACGCCCTACGTCCGGGAGTCGCGCCGGATCCGCGCCGAGCACACCGTCGTCGAGCACGATCTGTCCCGCCATGTGCGCGGCGACCACGGCGCCGTGCGCTACCCCGACGCGGTCGGGACCGGCCACTACCGGATCGACCTGCACCCGTCGACGGGGGGCGACCCCTACGTCGACCTGGCCACCTGCCCGTTCGAGCTGCCGCTCGGCGCCCTGGTGCCGGTGCGCCTGGACAACCTGCTGCCGGGCGCGAAGAACATCGGCACGACCCACGTCACCAACGGCTGCTACCGCGTGCACCCCGTGGAGTGGAACGTCGGCGAGGTCGCCGGCCGGCTCGCGGCCTTCTGCGCCGCCAACCGCGCCGTGCCCCGCCAGGTCCGCGCCCGCCCCGCCCTGCTGGAGCGGTTCCAGGCGACCCTGGCCCGCGAGGGCGTGCAGCTGCGCTGGTGACCGTGCGCGTGGGTCGGTCGAAGCCCCGGCACACACGCCGACCCGCGGTGCACCCCGGAACCCCTCCGGGCGGCTGAGGCCTAGACGAACGCCGACGCGAAGATCAGCGACACGATCGTCATCACCTTGATCAGGATGTTCATCGCCGGGCCGGAGGTGTCTTTGAACGGGTCGCCGACGGTGTCGCCGACGACGGCGGCCTTGTGGGACTCGGAGCCCTTGCCGCCGTGGTTGCCGGCCTCGATGTACTTCTTCGCGTTGTCCCACGCGCCGCCGGCGTTGGCCATGAAGATCGCCAGGGCGAAGCCCGACACCAGCGCGCCGGCCAGGAAGCCCCCGAGGGCGTCGACGCTGACCAGGCCGATCGCCAGGGGCACGACGATGGCCAGGCCCCCTGGGACGATCATCTCCTTGAGCGCCGCGGACGTGGAGATGTCGACGCAGCGCGCGTACTCGGGCACGACGCCGTCGCGGCCCTCGCGCAGCCCGGGCACCTCGCGGAACTGCCGGCGGACCTCCTCGATCATCTGGTTCGCGGCCCGACCGACCGCGTCCATGGTCAGCGCGGCGAACAGGAAGGGCAGCATCGCCCCCAGGAAGAGCCCGGAGAACACCGACACCGAGCCGATGTCCAGCGAGATGGTGCCGCCCGCGCCGATGACGGCCTGCTCGAAGGCCTTGAACAGCGCCAGGGCCGTGACCGCCGCCGACCCGATCGCGAAGCCCTTGGCGACCGCCGCGGTCGTGTTGCCCAGCGCGTCGAGCGAGTCGGTGACGTCTCGGACCTCCGGGGGCAGGTGCGCCATCTCGGCGATGCCCCCCGCGTTGTCGGCGATCGGCCCGTAGGCGTCGACCGACACGACGACCCCGGTGGTGGCCAGCATTCCGATGGCGGCCAGGGCGATGCCGTAGATGCCGGTCGACTCCTCGCCGGGGATCACCGAGTTGGCCGCGGCGTAGGCGACGGCCACCGCCACGATGACGAGCACGACGGCGGAGGCGACCGAGATCATCCCCGCGGACATGCCGCGCAGGATCGTCGTCGCCGGGCCGGTCTCCGAGGCGCGGGCGATCGCCTTGACCGGCGCGTAGTGGTCGGAGGTGTACAGCTCGGAGACACGCCCGATGCCGGTACCGACCGCCAGGCCCGCCACGACGGCCAGCGGGAAGCCCCACCAGTTCTGCACCTCGGGAAGACCGCCGAACAGCAGGTAGCCGAGGACCGCGGTGGCCGCGACCGTCAGCAGCGCCGCCAGATTCGTGCCGCGGTGCAGGGCCCGGGCCAGCTGCTGGCTCGTGGCCCGGGGGGTCGTCTTGACCGTGAACGCCCCCACGACCGACGCGATCATGCCCAGGCCGCCGATCGCGAGCGGGAAGATGAGCGCCCGCTCCTGGAAGTCCGTGCCGATGGCGGTGAACGCGAACGCGGCGAGCGCGATCGGCGCGATGATCGCGCCGGCGTAGGACTCGAACAGGTCCGCCCCCATGCCCGCGACGTCGCCGACGTTGTCACCCACGTTGTCGGCGATGGTGGCCGGGTTGCGCGGGTCGTCCTCGGGGATGCCCGCCTCGACCTTGCCGACCAGGTCGGCGCCGACGTCGGCGGCCTTGGTGTAGATGCCGCCGCCGACGCGGCTGAACAGGGCGATCGAGCTGCCGCCCAGCCCGAAGGCCGTGACCACCTGGAACGGCTCGTCCACCCGCAGCAGCTCGACGAACACCAGGTACGCCAGCGACAGGCCGGCCAGCGCCAGGCCGGCGACGGTGAACCCCATCACGGCGCCGCCCCGGAACGCCAGCGGCAGGGCGAGCTGGGGGCCGGTGCGGGCGGCCTGCGTGGTCCGGGCGTTGGCCAGGGTCGCGACCGTCATGCCGACGAAGCCCGCCAGGCCCGACAGCACGGCCCCGGTGATGTAGGCGATGGCCCCCCACGGCCGGCCGTAGGGCAGCAGCACCGCGATGAGCACGGTCATGACGACGACGAAGCCGGCGACGGCGGTGTACTCGCGGCGCAGGAACGCGCGCGCGCCGGTCTGGATGGCCGTCATCAACTCGACCATGCGCTCGTTGCCGGGGTCGGACCGCTTCACGACACCGAAGAAATAGGCGGCGAGCACGAGCCCGGTCACGGCCGAGGCCAGGCTCAGCAAGGGGATCAACGTCTCCATCTACGGCCTCTCGGGACGGCAGGTCGGGGCCTCCCCGCCGCCGCGAGTGTAGTCAGCGGCCCCAGGCGCCGGGGAACAGCCCGCGATGTGACGATCTCCCACGCCGCCGGCCGAGTCGTTACTGTGGAACACCGCCCCGCCGCCGTGCGTTGCCGCGTCTGCCGGCCTCCGACGACCGAAAGCAGGGCATGACGCAGAACCTCGTGATCGTCGAGTCGCCCACGAAGGCCCGCACGATCGAGAAGTACCTCGGCCCGGACTACCGGGTCCTGGCCAGCTACGGCCATGTGCGCGACCTGCCGCGCAGCGACTTCGCCGTCGACGTCGACGACGGCCGGGTCGCGCTGCGCTACGAGGTCCCGAAGTCGTCGTCGAAGCACGTCAGCGCCATCCGCAAGCAGGCCGAGGCCGCCCAGCGCGTGTACCTGGCCACCGACCTGGACCGCGAGGGGGAGGCGATAGCCTGGCACGTCGCCGAGCTGGCCGGCATCGACATCGCCACCGACAACCGGGTCGTGTTCTCCGAGATCACCCGCGACGCCATCCTGGAGGCCTTCGACCAGCCCCGGCCCATCGACTCTGACCTCGTCGACGCCCAGCAGGCGCGGCGGGCGGTCGACCGCATCGTGGGCTACCGGCTGTCGCCCACCCTGTGGCGCAACGTGGCCTCGGGCATCTCCGCGGGGCGGGTGCAGTCGGTGGCGCTGCGGATGGTCTGCGACCGTGAGGAGGAGATCCGCCGCTTCACGCCCACGGAGTACTGGTCCATCGAGGCGGCGTTCGGCCGGGAGGACCGGCGCCTGGCCGCCCGGCTGCACACCGTCGACGGCAGCCGCGTCACCACGCCGAAGGACCTGGCCGCCCGCGCCGACCGTGGCACCGACGACGGCACCATGCTCATCCCCGACGAGCGGACGGCCCTGGCCCTGCAGGCCCGCGCCCGCGAGGCGGGGGGATGGACGGTCGGCGAGGTCGTGCGGCGGGAGACCAGGCGCACCCCGCCGCCGCCGTTCACCACCTCGACCCTGCAGCAGGAGGCGGCCCGCAAGCTGAGCTTCTCGTCCAAGAAGACCATGCGGGTCGCCCAGCAGCTGTACGAGGGCATCTCGCTGGGCCCCGAGGGCGCCGTCGGGCTCATCACGTACATGCGGACCGACAGCGTCAACCTGTCGGCGGCGGCCCTGGGTGAGCTGGCCGAGGTCGTCGGGTCGCGGTTCGGCCGGCGCTACACCCTGTCCGAGCCGCGCCGCTACAAGGCCAAGGCCAAGGGCGCCCAGGAGGCCCACGAGGCGGTCCGCCCCACGAGCGCCGCGCGGGCGCCGCAGTCGGTCGCCGGCCACCTCGACCGCGACCAGCGGGCCCTGTACGAGCTGATCTGGAAGCGCACCGTCGCGACGCAGATGGCGCCCGCCGTCTACGACTCGCTGCGGGCCGACATCGTGGCGCGCGACGGGGACGACGACGGCGAGCTGCGCTTCCGGGCGACCGGGCAGATGATGCGCTTCGACGGCTTCGTGCACCTGTACTCGGAGGGCCGCGACGATGAGGACGACCCACGCGCGGGCGGGGGGTCCGACGGCACGGGCGCCCAGCTGCCCGACCTGGAGGAGGGCCAGGCGCTGTCGCTGGCCGACGTCCGCGGCGAGCAGCACTTCACCGAGCCGCCGCCGCGCTACAGCGAGGCCAGCCTGGTCAAGGCCCTGGAGTCCGAGGGCATCGGGCGGCCGTCGACGTACGCCTCGATCATCGGGGTGCTGCTGGAGCGCGAGTACGTCCGGCTCGAGTCCCGCCGGTTCCGGTCGACGCCGCTGGGGGAGGTCGTCACCGCCTACCTCAAGCAGCACTTCGGCGAGGTCGTCGACATCTCCTTCACCGCCAGGATGGAGGCCGAGCTCGATGACATCGCCGAGGGCCGCGAGTCATGGTCGCGCCTGGTCCGCGAGTTCCTCGACGAGGTCGACGAGTGGATCTCCGAGCGCAAGCCGGAGCGGCCCCGCATCCCCATCGACGGCGCGACCTGCCCGGAGTGCGGCAGCCCCATGGAGAAGGTGTTCAGCGGCAAGTCGCGGCAGTGGTTCGCCTCCTGCCAGCGCTGGCCCGACTGCTCGGGCACCCTGCCGCTGGACGCCTACGGCAACGTCACGACCGCCGAGGAGCTGCGCCCCGACCCAGAGGTGACCTGCCCCGAGTGCGGCAAGCCGATGATCCGCCGCGAGGGCCGCTACGGACCCTTCTACGGCTGCCAGGACTACCCCGCCTGCAAGGGCATCACCAACGTCGAGCGGCGCATCGGCTTCGACTGCCCCACGTGCGGTCAGGGCCAGCTGACCGAGCGCCGCAGCCGCCACGGCAAGCCCTTCTACGGCTGCAACCGCTACCCGGAGTGCGACTTCGCGCTGTGGACCCAACCGCTGGCACGGCCCTGCCCCCGGTGCGGCGGCCCGCTGAAGCCCCCGCGGCGAAACGCGAAGAAGCCGGTTGCCGTGTGCGCCCACTGCGATACGCGCGTCCCGGTCGAGGCCGACCCGCCGCGGGTCGAGGCGCACGAGTACGTCCCCCGGCGCGCCCAACCCGTCCCCTGACCCGGACTGTGTCGACTGACTTTCGCCTTCCGTGCGCCAGTCGACAC
>JALYGZ010000202.1 GCA_030776845.1 Actinomycetota bacterium | reverse complement strand
GCGTGGGGCCTGGGATCGGTGCGCGCGGGGCGGGAGTCGGCGCTGCAGCAGCCGCTGCCGGCGGTGGGCGGTGGCGAAGCCGGGGCACAGCCCGCGGCGGCGCAGGTCCTCCAGGATCCGGGGCAGGGCCTTGATCGTGCGGTGGCTGAAGCCGGCGCCGTCGTGCAGCTGCACGATCGCGCCGGGGCCCGCCAGCCGGGAGACACGCCGGGCGATCAGGCCCGGGCGACGGCCGTCCCAGTCGCGGGAGTCCACGGTCCACAGCTGCGGCGCCAGCCCCTCGCCGCGGACGATGCGCAGGATCCGCCGGCCCATCTGACCGTACGGGGGACGCATCACCGCCGGGGCGCCGGCGCCGGCGGCGACGATCGCCGCCTGTGTCCTGCGCAGCTCCCGCTTGACCTGGCGGTTGGACAGGTCCGACAGGACCGGGCGCGACCACGTCTGGTTGGAGATTCGGTGGCCCTCGGCGGCCATGCGCCGCACGAGCGGGCGGAACCGACCGACCTTGCGGCCGATGACGAAGAACTCCGCCCTGGCGTCGTAGTGGTCCAGGACCCGCAGGAAGGCCCGCGTGTAGACGTCGGGCCCGTCGTTGAAGGTCAGTGCGACCGTGCCGCGCTCACAGCTCCAGTCGCCGGCCGGCCGGCGACTGGTCGCCTGATGCAGATTGCGCTGCGCCGGGGTCCGCGCCCGGTCCAGCGACTCGGCCGAGGAGGTGAGCACCGACGCGACGAGCGCGGTCGCAGCGGCCACCGACGCCAGGGCGGTGGCCACCCGCAGTCCGTCTCCCAGACCGGTGAACAACCTGCCCCTCACGTGTTCCTTCTGCCTGGGGACAGGGTAGCCCCGGAGCGACCGCCGCGCGCGGGAGGGGAGGCGCGCGCATGGACGAGCCGTCGCTGTTCGAGACCGCCCCCGCGCAGCAGCCGCGGTTGGCGGACCTGCGCGAGGCCGCCGCGACCTGCACCAACTGCGCCCTGTACCGCGACGCCACGCAGACCGTCTTCGGGCGGGGCCCCCGCTCCGCCCGGCTGATGCTGGTGGGAGAGCAGCCCGGGGACCGCGAGGACCTGGACGGCCGGCCGTTCGTCGGGCCGGCGGGTCAGCTGCTGGACCGCGGGCTGGTCGACGCGGGCATCGACCGCCAAGACGTGTACGTCACCAACATCGTGAAGCACTTCAAGTTCATCCGCCGCGGCAAGCGGCGCATCCACCAGAAGCCGAACGCCGAGGAGATCAGCGCCTGCAGGCCGTGGCTGGACGGGGAACTGGCTGCGGTACGGCCCGAGGTGGTCGTCGCGCTCGGGGCCACCGCCGCCCGGGCCCTGCTGGGCCCGTCGTTCCGCGTGTCCCGCCAGCGCGGCGAGGTGTTCCGGCGCGACGGCGCGCGCTACACCGCGACGCTGCACCCCTCGGCGATCCTGCGCCTCCCCGACGACGAGCGCGGCGCCGCCCTCGACGACCTCGTCGACGACCTCACGGCCGCCGCCGCCCTGCTCGACGGGTGAGGGAGCCGGTGCGCGTCGAGCACAGCGTGGACATTGCCCGCCCCGTCGAGCGGGTCTTCGCCTACACGAGCGACCCCGAGAACGACCCGGCCTGGGCGGGCGCCAAGAGCCAGGTGCGGCGCCTGTCCGCCGGGCCCACCGTCGTCGGGTCCCGCCACCGCGAGAGGGTCTCGTTCATGGGGCGGCGCATCGACCACAGCGTCGAGGTCGTCGATCTGCAGCCGAACGCGTCGATCACCTGGCGCGACGACGACGGGCCGGCGCCGGGGACCATCGTGTACGGCTACCGGGCCGTCGGGGACGGCACCTGCTTCACCCTGCGACTGGACGTCGAGCTCGGCGGCGCGCTGGCGCTGGCCGAGCCCCTCGTCAGGCGCACCGCCGACCAGCAGGTCCAGGCCGACCTGGCCGCTCTCCGACGGGTCCTGGAGGGCGCTGAGCCGTGAGCGCGCCGGTCAGCCGCGGTCGAACTCGGCGGTGTCGTGGTCCGCGGGCGGCCCGGGCTCCTCGATATCGACCTGCTCGCGGCGCAGGTCCTCGGAGACGGTCACCTCCTCGGTGACCTCCTCCTTCTCCAGTCGGACCCGCTCCTTGGCGACCACCCGCTTTTCGACGACGGGACGCTCCTCGGTCAGGGTCACCTCGTGCTCCTCCTCCGACAGGACCACGTCGACGGGGGCATCCGGGTCGGCCTCGTCGATGGGCTCACGCTCCAGCCGGACCTGCTCGCGGCGCACGGGCACCTTCCGCGTGACCTCCTCGGTCTCCACGTACTTGCGCAGCCGGGCCCGCCCCGCCTCACGCCGCTCGGTGCCGACGCGCAGCTCCTCCTCGGAGCGGGTCACCGCGGCGCCGCCCGGGTCGGCCCGGCCGCCGCGGCCGGCGGTGTCCAGCTCGGCGGTGTCCAGCTCGGCGGTGCCCGGCTCGGCGGTGGACTCGGCGTAGTCCAGACCGTAGTGCCGGTACAGCTGGGCCTCCTCCTCGGGGAGCAGCTCCTGGTCGGCCTCCACGAGGGGGGCCTCCTTGACGGTCTCCTTGTCGTAGTCGACCACCAGGACGTCGCCCTGCACGCTGGCCCCGGCCAGGGGCACGAAGCTGGATCCCCCGCCGAACAGGCCCGTGTTGACCAGCGCCCACTCGGGCCGGTCGGTCTCCCGGTCCAGGTAGATCTCCTGCACCGTGCCGATGCGCTGGCCGGCGCGATCGTTGGCGCTCCCGCCGCGCAGGGCCAGCATCTGCTGCGTGTCCATCTCCACCTCCTGTGCCGCGGTACGGGTCGCCGTACCCACTGGGCCCACCCCTACGCGTGGGGCGTCCGCGAGCCGCGACGGCGTGTGGCCAGTCGACGGTGCGGGCGGGGCCCCCGCCCCCGCCCGCACCCCGGTCGCGGCGAGATCGACTCTCAGTGGGTTCGACCCCGCCCAGCACCAAGAGTTCCGCAAGAGCCCGGATCGCCGCGCCGCGCGGTCACCCGCCGCCGGAGCGCCGCACGGGCCGGTCCAGCAGGTAGGAGTGCGGGATCTCGACCGTGGTGCCGTCCGGCTCGGCGACGCTGACGCTGGCGATGCCGACCTCGACGAGCTCTCCGCTGTACTCGCCGACCTCGATCCGCTCGCCGACGCGCAGACGGTCGTCGACGTAGCGGCCCGCGACGACGTTGCCCGCCAGCGCGGTGCCGCCGAGGCCGACGGCCAGGGCCGCCGCCACGCCCACCAGGGCGAGGGTCATGAAGATCAGCCGCTGCACCGTGGCCGTCTGCACGCCGAGCTGGTCGGCCGCCAGCAGCACCGCCAGCCCCACCACCGTCCAGTAGACCGCCTTGCCCAGCAGCTCGGCGCCGGTCACCCCCATCCGGCCCAGCGCCCCGGTCGTGAGCCGACCCAGCAGGGTCGCGGCCACGGCCCCCAGCCACACGAGCGCCAGGGCGATCCCCAGCTGGGGCAGGAACCCGAGCACCTGCGCCGGCACCTGGGCGAACAGGCCGGGCGCGACGACGCTGACCGCCCCCACGAGGGTGAGGACCACGAGAAAGACGAACACGCCCCGGGCGGCGCTCTCTCGCTGTCGACGACCCTGCTCGTCGTCGGGGAGCAGCCGGCGCAGCAGCCGGTCAACGACCAGCCGGCAGACGAGCGCCACGGCCACGCCGACGACGAGGACGCCGAGCACCCCAATGAGCCGGGACTCCATCATCTCGAACCCTCCTTGGGGATCAGGCCGCCGTAGGTCAGCAGCGCGCGCCCCAGCCGGGGCAGGATGCCACCCCACAGCTGCATGACCTGCCGGACGAAGACCTCCCGGCGGATCCGGCGCATGACCACCCGGTCGATGCGCCCGGACGCGTCGACCGCCTCGGCTGCCAGCCCCGCGGCCGCATCCCACAGCTCGTGCAGCTCGGCCAGCGCAGCCTGGCAGTGCGGGCAGTCGCGCTGGTGCGCCACGTCGCCGGGCTCCCCGTCGGCGACCTGGGTCACCAGCCGCCCCACGTCGGTGCCGCAGGGCAGGCGCGCGCGCGGCAGCTCGTCGCTCATCGCCACTGCCTCATCGCGCTGACCAGCTCCATGCGGGCGCGGTGCAGGCGGCTCTTGACGGCCGGCACCGTGATGTCCAGCGCCTCGGCCAGCTCCTCGTAGGAGCACCCCTCCAGCTCCCGCAGGACGACCGGCGCGCGCTGCTCGGGTGTGAGTCGCCCGATCGCGCGCTTGAGGTCATCGATCCGGGTGGCGGCCTCGACGACCTCGGCCGGCCCCTGCTCGCGGGACCGGTGGTCGTCGGGCAGGGGGACATCGGGTCGCCGCGCCCGCAGGACGTTCAGGCAGCGGTTCGTCACGATGCGGTACATCCACGTGGAGAACGCACTGTCGGCGCGAAACCGCGCCATCCCCCGCCACGCCTGCACGAACGCGTCCTGAGTGGCGTCCTCGGCCTCGCCCGGGTCCCCCAGCATGCGCAGCGCCACCCGGTACACGCGCAGACGGTGACGGCGGACGAGCTCCTCGAACGCATCGACCCGTCCGGCCCTGGCCTGCGTGACGAGGT
This sequence comes from Actinomycetota bacterium, assembly GCA_030776845.1. GTDB lineage: Bacteria > Actinomycetota > Nitriliruptoria > Euzebyales > Egibacteraceae > JAHWKQ01. The sequence continues at coordinate 3,635 of JALYGZ010000202.1, read as the reverse complement.
GCGTGTCCGCCAGCGGCTCGTCGTCCATCCGGCGCCAACCATGATCGCACCCGCTCAGTGTGAAACGCGCCGCCCGAGGAAGTTGCGCAGACACCGTGTCGACCGCGCCGTGACGGTCCCCCGTGGACGTCGATTCGGGGGCTAAGGAAGCAGCCCGAATCAGCCGATAGCACCACGGATGAAGCGGACAACCTGGCAGCGGTACCTGCTGGGGGGCGCGGTCGTCGCGGCCGCCTACCTGCTGTTGAACCCGACGGCCACAACCAAGCTGGTGCTCTACAACGGCATCGGGCTGTCCGCCGTGGTCGCCATCGTGGTCGGGACGACGCGGAACAGCCCCAGCCACCGGCTGCCGTGGATGCTGATCGCCGCCGGGCAGGCGGTGTTCCTCGCCGGCGACGTCGTGTACTACGTCTACGAGGGCATCCTGCACATCGCGTCGCCGTTCCCCTCGCTGGCCGACGCGGGCTACCTGAGCAGCTACCCCTTCCTCATCGCCGGCCTGTTGCTGCTGCTACGCGCGCGCAGCCCGGGGCGGGACACCGCCAGCCTCGTCGACGCGCTGATCATCGCCACGAGCCTGGGCCTGCTGTCGTGGCTGTTCCTCATGCAGCCGTACATCGACGACCCGACGCTCACGTGGCCGGAGCGGCTGGTGTCGCTCGCCTACCCGCTGATGGACGTGCTGGTGCTCGCGTCCGCCGCGCGGCTGGCCGTAGCCGGCGGGAACCGGTCGCCCGCCTACTACCTGGCCAGCGGCAGCCTGGTGGGCCTGCTCGCCGCCGACACCGTCTACGGCACCATGACCCTGACCGGGGGCTACACCACCGGGGGGCCGATCGACATCGGCTGGATGGCGTTCTACCTGCTGATGGGCGCGGCCGCACTGCACCCGTCGATGGTGACCCTGTCCCAGCCCATCGGGATGAGCGAGGGGCGTTTCAGCACCGGCCGGCTGTTCTTCCTGGTCGTGGTGGCGGTGGCGGCGCCCACCGTTGTCGTCGTGGAGACGATCCGCGGGCTGCCGATCAACGTGCCCGTCATCGTGGGCGGCACGAGCGCGCTGTTCCTGCTGGCGGTCGTGCGCATGGTCGGCCTGATGCGCATCCTCGAGGGCACGCTGCGGCGCCTGCGCCACGCCAGCGCGCGCGACCGCGTGCTGCGCGAGACGGGCACGGTGCTAGTGGCGGCCACCGAGCGGCAGGAGATCTGCGAGGCCGCCGCGGACGCGGTCACCACACTGGTCGTCGACCGTCTCGTCGGGGTGCGCGTCGCCATCGGCTCCGACGAGCAGCTCACCGTGCTGGCCAGCCGCGGCGAGGGCGTGTCGCTGGCGGGGGAGCCGCTGGTGCTGGACGAGCTGCCGCCGCACGCGCGGGACGCCGTGCGCTCCCTGCAGCCGACCGAGATCCCGCTGCCGCTCGACGGGCCGTTCCCCACCGTGGCGAGCGGCAGCCTGTTCCTCGCGCCGCTGACCGTGCAGGACCGCCTGGGCGGCCTGCTCGTCCTGACCCACTCCGCGCGCCTGCCGGCCGAGGACGCCGACAACGTCGTGACGCTGTCGTCACAGGTGTCGCTGGCGCTGGAGAGCGTCGCGCTGGTCGAGGACCTCGCCCGCCGTCACGGGGAGCAGCGCTTCCGCTCGCTGGTGCAGAGCTCGTCAGACGTCATCATGATCGTCGAGCCCGACGCCACGATCCGCTACGACAGCCCGTCGATCGAGCGGGTGCTCGGGTATGCCTCCTCCGAGCTGGTCGGCACCAAGCTGCTCGACCTCGTGCACCCCGACTACGTCGAGCACATAGGGGTGTACCTCGGCGAGGTCATCCGCCGGGGCTCGGGCCTGTCCGCGACGATCGAGTGCCGCCTCCGTCACCGTGACGGCCACTGGCTGCACGTCGAGACGGTCGCGAGCAACCTGCTGGACGATCCCAACGTCGAGGGGCTGGTGTTCACGACCCGCGACGTGAGCGAGCGCAAGGCGCTCGAGGAGCAGCTGACCCGGCAGGCGTTCCACGACTCGCTCACCGGCCTGGCGAACCGCCTGCTGTTCGCCGACCGCGTGGACCACGCGCTGGCGCGCCGGGAGAAGCCCGACCAGTCGCTGGCCGTGCTGTTCATCGACCTCGACGACTTCAAGACCGTCAACGACGGCCTCGGGCACACCGCGGGCGACGACCTGCTCATGGTGGTCGCCGACCGGCTGCGCAGCTGCCTGCGGTCCGCCGACACGGCCGCGCGCCTGGGCGGCGACGAGTTCGCGGTGCTGCTGGAGCAGACCGAGGACTCGCCCGGGGCGGACGCGGTCGCGGCCCGCCTGCTCGACGCGTTGCGCGCGCCGTTGACGCTGTACGGCAAGGAGGTGTCGGTCACCGCGAGCATCGGCATCGCCAGAGCCCAGCACGCCGAGAACCCCCGAGCGGACGTGCTGCTGCGCAACGCCGACGCCGCCATGTACATCGCCAAGAGCTCGGGCAAGAACCGCTGCACGACCTTCGAGCCGAGCATGCACACGCGGGTGGTCGAGCGGCTCGAGCTCAAGGCCGACCTCAAGCGCGCCGTGGAGCACGACGAGCTGGAGCTGCACTACCAGCCCATCCTGAAGCTGGACACCGGCCGGGTCGTCGCCCTCGAGGCCCTGCTGCGCTGGGACCACCCCCGCCGTGGGCGGGTCCCGCCGGTCGACTTCATCCCGCTGGCCGAGGAGACCGGCCTGATCGTGGAGGTGGGGCGCTGGGTGCTCGAGCAGGCGTGCCGCCAGGCGCGCGGCTGGACGCCGGGCGAGTCCGGGCGGCGGCCCCTGGTCAGCGTCAATCTGTCCGCGCGCCAGCTGCAGGACCCGGGACTGGTCGACGAGGTCGCAGACTGCCTGCGCATCTCCGGGCTGCCCGCCCGTGACCTGGTCCTGGAGGTCACGGAGACCAGCCTCATGAGCGACGCCGAGACCGCGATGGAGCGGCTCCACCGGCTCAAGGCGCTGGGACTCTCCCTGGCCATCGACGACTTCGGCACGGGCTACTCGTCCCTGTCCTACCTGCAGCGCTTCCCGGTCGACATCATCAAGATCGACAAGACCTTCGTCGGCTCGCTGACCACCGGCCCCGAGGACGCCAAGCTCGCCGAGGGCATCCTCACGCTGGCCAAGACCCTGGGGGTCAAGACGGTGGCCGAGGGCATCGAGAAGGCCGGTCAGCTGGCGAGCCTACGGTCGCTCGGCTGCGCCTACGGACAGGGCTTCCTGTTCTCCCCGCCGCTGCCGACCGACGCGCTGAGTGGGCTGCTGGAGGACCCGGACCGCTTCGTCGGCATCACGGTCGCCGGCGGCGACGGCCACGGGTCGCGGGTCACCCGGGCCAGCGGCGTGGGGACGGATCGCTCAACTCCCTGAGCCCGCTGCCGACCCTTTTTCACAGAAGCCATGACGCGGCTCTGCCGACGCGGGGGCGCCCGGAGCGCATTCGCGGACAGGCTCGGGCTGGGAGGGCCACATCGAGACCGATCCGCAGAGGTGGCCCGAGCCGCCGTCGGGGCGAGGGCGGGGCGGGCGCGGGCCGGCCGCTGACAGCGGGCGCCCCGTGACGGACGCCGCCCGGTCGATCGTCGAGAGCGAGCGCGGCGCGGCGGTGCTCCAGCGC
>JALYGZ010000201.1 GCA_030776845.1 Actinomycetota bacterium | reverse complement strand
CCATCAGGGCCCCACGCCGGCGCATGTCCGACATCGTCTACCGGCGCCTGGTCGCCGATGAACAAACCCGTCAAGCCGCCCCTGCGACTTGCGTCGCACAGGCCGCTTGACATAGGAGCATCCGGTGGTATGGCTCCGGCGCGCGGGTGCGATGGTGGGCGGGGCGATCGCCGGCATGCTGCTGGCGGCCAGCCGGCCCCGGCCCGACACCGTGCCGCCGAACATGCCCGAGCCGCCCGCGGGGCTGCCGCCGGCGCGCATCGTGGCGGTCCCGGGCAGGGGCGAGATGTTCGTCCGGGACGCCCCGGGGCCGCCGGGGGCCGGCAGCCCCCCGATCCTCCTGCTGCACGGCTGGCTGTACCCGGCCGACCTGACGTGGTTCGGCTGCTACGAGGCGCTGGCCCGGCACGGGCGCCTGCTGGCGCCGGACCACCGCGGCCACGGACGGGGCTTGCGCCCGTCCACCCCCTTCCGGCTCGCCGACGTCGCCGACGACGTCGCCGCGCTCCTGCGCCACCTCGGCACGCCGCCGGTGATCGCCGTGGGCTACTCGATGGGTGGGACGGTCGCGCAGCTGTTGTGGCAGCGTCACCCCGACGTCGTGGCCGGCCTCGTGCTGTGCGCCACCGGCGCCGGCTTCGCGAGCCGCGCCTACGACCGGCTGGTGTGGAGCGGCATGGGCCTGTTGCAACTGCTGCTCCGGCTGCTCCCGCGTCACTGGTGGCAGCGGCTGTTGGAGCTGCAGGCGCGGGGCGTCCCGCTGCGCCTGTCGGGAGTCGCCAGCAGACAGGCGCCGCCGGAGGTCCGCGCGCTGTTGCCCTGGGTGATCTCCGAGCTGGACCGCGGCAGCGCCGAGGACATCGCCGAGGCCGGCCGTGAGCTGGGCCGCTACGACGCCCGCGGCTGGCTGTCGACGGTCGACGTGCCCTGTGCCGTGGTCATCACCGGCCGCGACCGGCTTGTGCCCGCGGGCAACCAGCGCGAGCTCGCCGGGCTCATGCCCGACGCGCTCGTCGTCGAGGTCCCCCTCGACCACGACGCCGTCGTCGCCGGAGCCGGGCGGTTCGCGCCCGCCCTGGAGCGCGCCGTCGCCCACGTCGCCGCCCGGGCCGGGACAGGGCCTCCTCAGGTCTGACACTGGGGGCAGAAGAAGCCCGCCCCGTTGTCGTCGACGCGCCCGTCACGGATGGGCTGCCGGCAGCGGGGACAGGGCTGCCCGGCACGCCCGTGGACCTTCAACTGCGCGCCGTACGCCCCCCGGTCGCCGAAAAGGCCCGGGTGCCCGGACCCGCCGGCCGACGTACCGCCCTGCTTGACGGCCTCGTGGACCACCTCCTGCACCCCCCTGTACAGGCGGCGCACCTCCTGACTCGACAGCGAGGATGGGCTTCGCCCCCCGGACAGGCCCGCCGTCCACAGGATCTCGTCGGCGTACAGGTCCCCGAGCCCCACGAGGAAGGTCGGGTCCACCAGCAGCGCCCGCAGGGTGCGACCGTCGGCCTTGATGCGGTGACTGAACGCCGGCCACGTGAACGTGTCGGTCAGCGGGTCGATGCCCGAGGGGTCCAGCCCCGCCAGCTCCTCGCTGTCCGAGCCGGTGACGAACATCTCCCCGTCCTGCCCCGGGTCCACGTAGTGCAGCGCCCCCCCGGTCGTGAAGGTGGCCACGAGCTGCGTGTCGGGGCGCGGCTGCCTGGTGGCGGTCTCCCGCCGCAGGGAGCCCTGGGCGCCGAGGCCGACGACCAGCTGCGACTCGTCGTCGAGCCCGAGCACCAGGAGCACGCCACGCCGGCTCACCTCCTCGATCCGCCGGCCCTGCAGCGCCGCGACGAAGCGCGCCCGGGTCCGGTGACGCGCGACCAGCCCGGGCCGTGTCACGTGGACGTCCTTGACCCGCTTGCCGACGACCTCCCGCTCGAGGTCCTTGCGGATCACCTCGACCTCGGGCAGAAGCATCACGTCAGTCCTCCGTCCCGTCGGCGCGCTCGGCCCCGAACGGTACTCCTCGCCGTGCCTCCAGGGTGGCGAAGGCCTCCCTCGCCGCCTGCTGCTCGGCCTCCTTCTTGCTGCGGCCGAGACCGAGGCCGACGCGCTCGCCCTCCACCCGGACGGTGGCGGTGAAGCGCTTGCGGTGGTCGGGGCCCTCGGCCGTGACGTGGTACGAGGGCAGGCTGGACCACTCCCGGGCGGTGAGCTCCTGCAGGGAGGTCTTGTAGTCGAGCGACTCCCTGCGGCCGGCCAGGTCGTCGATGAGGTCGGCGAACAGGCGGTCGATGACGTCCTCGACGACCTCGAGGCCCCGGTCGAGGTAGACCGCTCCCAGCAGGGCCTCCAGCGTGTCGGCCAGGATGGAGTCCTTGTCCCGCCCCCCCGAGTGCTCCTCGCCGCGCCCGAGACGCACGGCCCGGCCCAGGTCCAGGCGCCGCGCCACCCCGGCGAGGCTGTGGGTGTTGACCGCGGCGGCGCGCAGCTTCGCGAGCCGCCCCTCGGAAGCGTCCGCGTAGCGGCGGTAGATGCGCTCGGTGACGACCAGGGCGAGCACGGCGTCGCCCAGGAACTCCAGGCGCTCGTTGTGCGGCAGCCCGCCCGCCTCGAAGGCGTGGCTGCGGTGGGTCAGCGCCTGCACCAGCAGCTCCCGGTCCCCCAGCTCGACGCCGAGCGCCGCCTCCAGCCTGCCGGGCCGCACCGTCACGGGCCCGGGGATCCCCGTCGGCGGCGGGCAGCGGAGCGGATGACGGCCCTCACCTCAGCCTTTCGGCGATACGCCGGGACAGCCGGCCGGCCGCGACCGTCGAGGCGGTCCTCAGCGCGGCGGCGATCTGGCCGGCGCCGGCCGCCCCGTGCGACACGAGCACCTCGCCCGCGATGCCCACCAGCACGGCCGCGGCCCGCTCGCCGTCTGCCGCCAACCGGGGGCCCCCGAAGGCGTGGTTGGCGGCCTCCAGTGCCTTGAGGAACACGTTGCCGGTGAAGCCGTCGGTGATCAGCACGTCCACGTCGCCGGCGAGCACGGCGTCCGGCTCGACGTTGCCGACGAAGCGCTCCCCACCGTCGAGCAGCGCGTAGGTCGCCCGGGCCAGGGCGTTGCCCTTGCCGGGCTCGGCGCCGACGTTGAGCAGCCCCACGCGCGGCGCGACGACGCCCCTGACCCGCGCATAGGCGTCACCCATGCGGGCGTAGGCGGCC
>JALYGZ010000200.1 GCA_030776845.1 Actinomycetota bacterium | reverse complement strand
ACCCGGTCCCGGGTGACCCCGTCGGACAGCCGCAGACCCAGCATCAGCCGCTCGGTGCGCCGCGTCGCCGCGTCCAGCACCTCCTCGCCCGCCGTGGTGCGCCCGCCGGCCAGGGCCGCGTCGGCGTAGCGCGCCGGTGACCGCAGGCTCCACCAGCGCCGGCCGGCCCAGTGCCCATGCGCGCCCGCTCCCACCCCCAGGTAGTCCCCGCCCGTCCAGTAGGTGAGGTTGTGCCGGCAGCGGGACCCCGGGCGGGCCCAGTTGGAGATCTCGTAGCGCTCGAGCCCCGCGCCGGCCAGGCGCTCGTCGGCGACCGCCATCCGTGCGGCCTGGACGTCGTCGTCGGGCGCCGCCTGGGCCCCGGCCCGGACCCGTCGTGCGTACGGGGTGTCCGGCTCCACCGTCAGCGCGTACGCCGAGACGTGCCCGACGCCGGCGCCCACCGCGGCGTCTAGGGCGTCGCGCCAGTCGGCGTCGTCCTCGGCCGGAGCGCCGTAGATGAGATCCAGGCTGAGACGCGCGATCCCGGCGGACCGGGCCGCCTCCACCGCCCGCAGCGGCGCCTCGGGGTCGTGGCGGCGATCCAGGAAGGCCAGCACCCGGGGGGCGAACGACTGGGCGCCGATCGAGACCCGGTTGACGCCGACGTCGGCGAGGACCGCCAGGGAGTCGACCGTCACGGTCTCCGGGTTGGCCTCGACGGTGACCTCGGCGTCACCGGCCACGGGCAGGACCCGCCGGGCCAGCCACACGAGCCCGGCGAGGTCGGCGGGGGGCAGCAGCGTCGGCGTCCCGCCGCCGACGAACACGCTGGTGAACACCGGCCAGGCCCGGCCGGCGCCGGACCCGAGCGGCGCGACGGCGTGGGGGCCCCCCGCCGCCACGCGGACCAGATCCGCGCGCAGCGCCGCGACGTACCGCGGGATCTGCTCGTCCAGCCCCGCATAGGTGTTGAAGTCGCAGTAGCCGCAGCGGTGCCGGCAGAACGGGACGTGCAGGTACAGCCCCGCGCCCCGGGCAGCCCCGCCCAGGCCGTCGACCGTCCCCCGGGACCCCGCTGTCACGTGTCCACCGACAGGGCCGCGGCGAAGGCCTCCTGGGGGATCTCCACGGCGCCCACGTTCTTCATGCGCCTCTTGCCGGCCTTCTGACGCTCGAGCAGCTTGCGCTTGCGGGTCACGTCGCCGCCGTAGCACTTGGCGACGACGTCCTTGCGCCGGGCGCGGATGGTCTCACGGGCGATGACCTTGTTGCCGATGGCTGCCTGCAGCGGCACGTCGAACAACTGGCGCGGGATGAGCTCGCGCAGCCTGGTCACCATGGCCCGGCCGTACTCGTAGGCCTTGTCCCGGTGCACGATGGCGCTGAAGGCGTCGACCGGCTCGCCGTTGAGCAGCACGTCGACCTTGACCAGGTCGGCCGGGCGCATCCCGGCGGGCTCGTAGTCCAGCGAGGCGTACCCACGGGTCGACGACTTCAGCCGGTCGAAGAAGTCGAAGATGATCTCCCCGAGCGGCAGGGTGTAGCGCAGCTCGACGCGCTCCTCGGTCAGATAGTCCATCCGCTGCAGGTCGCCGCGGCGGCGCTCGCACAGCTGCATGACCGCCCCGACGTACCGGCTGGGGCACAGGAGCATCGCGTCGACCACCGGCTCGCGCAGCTGGCGGATGCGGTTGGGGGCGGGCAGGTCCGCCGGGTTGGAGACCCGCAGGACGGGCGCGTCGGACCCGGCGTCCTCCAGCTCCACCTCGTAGGCGACGTTGGGCGCGGTCGTCACCAGCGGGATGTCGAACTCCCGGTCCAGCCGCGCCGAGATGATCTCCATGTGCAGCAGGCCGAGGAAGCCGCAGCGGAAACCGAAGCCGAGCGCGGCGGACGTCCCGGGCTCGAAGGTGAAGCTGGCGTCGTTCAGCCGCAGCTTGTCGAGGGCCTCGCGCAGGGCGGGGAAGTCGTCGGAGTCCAGCGGGTAGAGCCCGCAGAAGACCATGGGCGTCGGCTCCCGGTACCCGGGCAGCGGCCCGGCGGCCGGGCGGGCATGGTCGGTCACGGTGTCGCCGACCTTGGCCTGGGCCACCTCCTTGATCGCGGCGGTGAGATAGCCGACCTCCCCCGGGCCGAGGGCGTCCACGGGGCGCGGCTCGGGCGACACCACCCCCAGCTCGTCGACCTGGTTGTGGAAGCCGGTCGCCATGAGCCGCGCGTGGGTGTCAGCCCGCAGCACGCCGTCGACCAGGCGGACGTAGGCGATCACCCCACGGTAGGTGTCGTACACGGAGTCGAAGACCAGCGCCCGCGCGGGGGCGTCGGCGTCGCCGCGGGGCGGCGGGACGCGCTCGACGACCCGCTCGAGCACGGCGTCCACGCCCAGCCCCGTCTTGGCGCTGACGGCCAGGATGTCGGCGGCCTCCCCGCCCAACAGGCTGGCGATCTCCTCGGCGACCTGTCCGGGACGGGCCGCGGGCAGGTCGATCTTGTTCAGGACCGGCACGACCTCCAGACCGGCGTCGACGGCGAGGTAACAGTTGGCGATGGTCTGCGCCTGCATGCCCTGGACGGCGTCCACGAGCAGGATCGCGCCCTCGCACGCGTTCATGGCGCGGCTGACCTCGTAGGTGAAGTCCACGTGGCCGGGGGTGTCGATGAGGTTCAGCAGGTACTCCCGGCCGTCCCCGGCGGTGTAGGGCATGCGCACCGCCTGCGCCTTGATGGTGATGCCCCGCTCGCGCTCCAGCTCCATGCGGTCCAGGTACTGGTCGCGCATGACGCGGGCGTCGACGAGCTTGGTCAACTGCAGCATGCGGTCGGCCAGCGTCGACTTGCCGTGGTCGACGTGGGCGATGATCGCGAAGTTGCGAATGCGCTCGATCGGATACGTCATCGAGGGCCGGGGCCTGTCGAGAGGAGAGGAGCCGCGCGAGCCTCGCGGGGTGCGGCGGCCGGAGCGGCGAGGGCAGACGCCGGTGGGGCGATGCTAGCAGCGGGGCCCGGCGCGCTACACTCGCCGGCGATGGCCAACACCAGGAGCCAGATCAAGCGCAACCGGCAGGCGGCGATGCGCCACCAGCGCAACAAGGCTGTCCGCAGCGCCGTGAAGACGCGCATGAAGCGCTTCGACCGGGCCGTCGCCGAGGGCGACCGGGCCGGGGCCGAGGCGGCCTACGGCGTCGCCGCGGGGGCGCTGGACCGGGCCGCCAACCGGCACGTCGTGCATCGCAACTACGCCGCGAACCACAAGTCGGCGATGGCGCGGAGGCTCTCGGGGCTGTAGCCCCTCACGGCGGGGTGGCGATCGAGACCACCGCGAGCTCGACGACGAGCGCGGGCGGCAGCTGCCCACCCTTGATCTGCTGGTCGGCCCACGCGAGGGTCCGGTAAGCCCGCGTCAGCTCCCCCGCTCCGAAGTTGGCGCGCACCGCCCGCAGCCGCCGCGCCTGCCCGGCGGAGACCTTCAGTCCGACCGCCTGGGGCTCGAGCCCGCCGGCGACCGCCACGATCGACCGCAGCCGGTAGGCCAGCGCCCCCAGGGCCAGCACGGGGTCGTCGCCGTCCTCGAGCACCCCCCGCAGCAGCTCCAGGGCGCGCGCGGGCTGGCGGTCACACATCGCGTCGGCGACCGCGAACGAACCCTTGCTGCCGTGCCCGACGACCACCGCCTCGACGTGCTCGGCCGTGACCCGCCCCGGCGGTGCCGTGGCGACGACCTGGGCGACCTTCTCGACGATGACAGGCACGTCCGTGCCGGCGTGGCGCAGCAGCGCCGTCACCGCCGCCCGGTCGGCGACCCGCTGGTGGCGGCCGAACTCGTCGGTGACGAGGCGCGCCCACTTGGCCTCCTCCCACGGCCGCGGCGGACTGACGTCGATGCGGCCGCCGAGCCGCTGCAGGCGCTTTGACAGCCCCCCGAGCCGGCCCACCCTCGTCGCGAGCAGGACGACGACGGCCTCGGACGACCCCCGGTCGACCTCCGCGTCCAGCTCGGCCACCGCCCCGGCCGGCAGCTGGTGGGCGTCGCGCACGACCACCGCCCGCCGCGTTCCCAGCAACGAGGGCGTCCGCAGGTCCGGCAGGCGAGCGTCGGGCAGGTCGTCCGCCCGCACGTCGGTCACGTCCAGATCGGGCTCCCGCCCGTGCAGATCGTCCAGCAGCGCGTCGGCCGCGCGCCGCAGCAACAGCTCCTCGGACCCGGTGAGCAGGTACATCGGCGGGCGCGGGGACATGCGCGGGAGTGTAGCCCGGGTCCCCTGCCAGGAGCCGGACGCCGGCGGGGGCGAGCTCGACCGACACGGTGCCGTCCCGGTCGGTGCGCAGCACCCGGCTGGCGGTGAGCTCACGCAGCACCGCCGGGTGGGGGTGGCCGTAGTCGTTGTCGGCCCCCACGGACACGACCGACACGGCGGGATCGACGGCCTCGAGGAACCCCGGCGCGTTCGTGTCGCCGCCGTGGTGCGGGACCTTCAGCACCGTCGCCCGCAGCAGGTCGGGACGCCGGAGGAGCGCGGCCT
>JALYGZ010000199.1 GCA_030776845.1 Actinomycetota bacterium | reverse complement strand
GTGCGAGGACGCCGAGGCCGCGCGCGCGGTCGCCGAGGAGGTGGCGGGCCGGTTCGCGCGGGTGACGACGGCGCGGTCCCCGGCGGGCGGCGCGGTCATGCAGCCGTGTGATCAGCCGCAGGGCCATCGTTCGCTACAGTGAGGAGCCAGATCCGACACCGTCGGCACCACGAGTCGAAAGAGACCGGTGACGACCACTCCTTCGTCGCCCGGGCGCGTCGGCGCCGTCGTTCTCGCCGCGGGCAAGGGCACCCGCTTCCGTTCCGAGCGGCCCAAGGTGCTGCACGCCGTGGCGGGGCGGACCATGCTGCGATGGGTGCTCGAGGCGCTGCGGCCCCTGGGGCTGCAGCGCGTCGTCGTCGTGGTGGGCCACCACGGCGACGACGTGCGGGCAGAGGCCGAGACCGCCGGGCTGGACGGCCTGGTGGTCGTCGACCAGGCCGAGCAGCGCGGCACCGGCCACGCCGTGCGGGTGACCGCCGACGCCGGCGCGCTGGACGGGCTGGACACGGTCCTGGTGCTGCCCGGCGACGTGCCGCTGATGCAGGCCGCCCCCCTGGGCGTCCTGCTGGCCTCCCACGCCGGTCACGCGGCGACCCTGCTGACGACCGAGCTCGACGACCCCACCGGCTACGGGCGCGTGCTGCGGAACGCCGACGGGCGTGTCGAGCGCATCGTCGAGGAGAGCGACGCCGACGAGGCGCAGCGCGCGGTGGGGGAGGTGGCCACGTCGGTGTACGCGTTCGCCGGCACCGAGCTCGTGGGCGCGCTCGCCACACTTCGCTCGGACAACGTCCAGGGCGAGGAGTACCTGACCGATGTCGTCGAGCTGCTGCGCCCGGTCGCCGCCGTGCGGGCGAACGCGACGGTCGTGGCGGGCGTCAACGATCGCCGCCAGCTCGCCGACGCCGGCGCCGTGCTGCGCAGACGCATTCTCGACGCGCTGATGCGCGACGGCGTCACCGTCGTCGACCCTGCCGCCACCTACGTCGGCCCTGACGTCGTCGTGCGCCCCGACGCGGTCCTGCTGCCCGGCACGCACCTGGAGGGCGGGACCCGCGTGGAGGGCGACGCCGTCGTGGGCCCCGACAGCCGTCTGGTCGACGCGGTCGTGCAGCGCGGTGCGACGGTTGCCCACAGCGTCCTGCTGGGAGCGAGCGTCGGGCCGGGCGCGGTGGTGGGGCCCTTCGCCTACCTGCGGCCCGGCGTCCGCCTGGAGGCGGGCGCCAAGGCGGGGTCGTTCGTCGAGATGAAGCAGACGGTGGTCGGCGAGAACAGCAAGGTGCCCCACCTGTCGTACCTGGGCGACGCCACCGTCGGCCGCGACGTCAACGTCGGCGCGGGCACCATCACCTGCAACTACGACGGCCGGGCCAAGCACCCCACCGTCATCGAGGACGGCGCGTTCATCGGCAGCGACACCATGCTCGTTGCGCCCGTGCGCGTGGGCACCCGCGCCGTCACCGGGGCCGGCTCGGCGATCACGAAGGACGTGTCGCCGGCGGCGCTGGCGGTCGAGCGCGCCCAGCAGCGCACCGTCCCGGGCTACGCGGACCGGGGCACGTCGGAGGGAGGCCCATGACCATGTCCGAGGCGCGGTTCACCGCCAGCAGCAGTCGGCCGGGCGCCATCGAGATCCTGACCAAGAAGCACATGCAGCTGTTCTCGGGGCGGGCCCATCCCGAGCTGGCGCAGGAGGTCGCCAACCACCTGGGGTTGCAGCTGGGCGACATCGACATCCACGAGTTCGCCAACGACGAGATCTACGTGCGGCTCAACGAGAACGTGCGGGGCAGCGACGTCTTCGTCTTCCAGAGCCACTCCGACCCGGTGAACCGCAACCTGATGGAGCAGCTGATCATGATCGACGCGCTCAAGCGCGCGTCGGCCAAGCGCATCGTGGCGGTCGTCCCCTTCTACGGCTACGCCCGACAGGACAAGAAGTCCCGGTCCCGAGAGCCCATCACCGCCCGGCTCGTCGCCGATCTGCTGACCGTTGCCGGCGCCGACCGGGTGGTATCGGTCGACCTGCACACCGGCCAGATCCAGGGCTTCCTCAACGAGCCGCTGGACCACCTGACCGCCCTGCCGCTGCTCGTCGACTGGATCAACGGCTACTGGGGCCGCGAGGAGATCGTCGTCGTGTCGCCCGACGCCGGCCGGGTGCGCCTGGCCGAGAAGCTGCAGGGACAGCTGGATCGGGCGACGATCGCGATCCTGCACAAGACCCGCAGGGAGCACAACGTCGCCGAGGCGCTGGCCGTGGTCGGCGACGTGGCGGGCCGGACGTGCGTCCTGCTCGACGACATGATCGACACGGCCGGGACGATGTGCTCCGCCGCGGAGGCCCTCGCCGAGCAGGGGGCGCGCCGGGTGGTGGCGTGCGCCACCCACCCGGTCCTGTCCGGCTCGGCGTGCGAGCGCCTCGACAAGTCGCCCATCGAGCGCGTCGCGGTCACCAACACCCTGCCGATCCCTCCGGGATGCTCGTCGGACAAGATCGAGATACTGTCGATCGCGCCGACGATCGCCAGCACGCTCAAGGCGGTCTTCGAGGACGAGTCGGTCAGCGAGCTGTTCAGCGACCAGAACCAGTGACGGAGACTTCTGCGACAAGGAGCGCCGCCGTGACCGACAGCCCGCTGCATCGGCTGGCCGAGCAGGGCCAGAGCGTGTGGATCGACTACCTGTCCCGCGACTTCCTCCGCCCCGAGGGGCTGGAGCGGATGGTGCGCGAGGACGCCCTGGCGGGAGTGACGTCCAACCCCACGATCTTCCAGAAGGCGATCGCCGGCAGCGACAGCTACGACGAGCAGCTGCGTGAGGTGCTCGACGCCGGCGCCGGGCCCAAGGAGGCCTTCTACGAGCTGGCCATGCGCGACGTCGCCGACGCCTGCGACGTCCTGCGCCCGGTGTGGGAGCGCGGCTCGGGACGCGACGGCTTCGTGTCGCTGGAGGTGGACCCGAACCTGGCCTACGAGGCCGAGGGGACGGTCGCCGAGGCGCTCGACCTGCACGAGCGCGTCGAGCGGCCCAACCTGCTCGTCAAGATCCCCGCCACCAGGCCGGGGCTGGCCGCCATCGAGGACGTCATCGCCCAGGGCAGATCGGTCAACGTGACGCTGTGCTTCTCGCTGCGCCGCCACAGGGAGGTCGCCGAGTCCTACGTCCGGGGGCTGGAGCGGCTTGTCGCCGCCGGCGGCGATCCCGCCTCGGTCGCCTCGGTCGCCAGCTTCTTCGTCTCCCGGGTCGACACCGAGACCGACCGGCGCCTGGACGAGCTCGGCGGGCCCGGCGAGCTGAAGGGCCGCCTGGCCGTCGCCAACGCCAAGCTGGCCTACCAGGGCTACCGGGAGGCCTTCTCCGGCCAGCGCTGGGAGTTGCTGGTGGCCAGGGGCGCCACCCCGCAGCGGTGCCTGTGGGCCTCCACGTCGACCAAGGACCCGGCCTACCCCGACGTCATGTACGTCGAGCAGCTCATCGGCCCGGAGACGGTGAACACGATGCCTGAGGAGACCCTGCGCGCCTTCGCCGACCACGGGACCGTCGCGCCCACCCTGGAACGTGACCTGGACCGCGCCCGGGCGGTGTTCGACGAGGTCGCCGCGGCCGGCGTCGACTACGACGACGTCACCCGTGTGCTGGAGGCCGAGGGCGTGCGCAAGTTCGCCGACTCCTTCGACCAGCTGCTGGGGGACATCCGCGCCAAGGGCGCCCGGCTGTCGGCCGCCTGATCCCCCACCCGGTCGGCTGCACGCCGCGACATCCTGCTAGCGTTGGCTGCGTTCGATCCGGAGGAGCGCCGTCATGCCCAAGCAGGTCGCGCTGGTGGCCCGACCCCGAGCCGGCAGCGGCAAGGGCGAGGCGCGCACGCTGCGCCGCCAGGGCCGCGTGCCCGCCATCGCCTACGGCAGCGACCTGCGGCCCACGCCGGTCTCCGTCGACGCGCTGGAGCTGTGGCACGCCCTGCACACCGACGCGGGGCTGAACGCGATCATCCGCCTGTCCCTGGACGGCGACGACCACCTGACGCTGGCCCGTGAGCTGCAGCGCGACCCCGTGAGGCGCTCGATCCTGCACGTCGACTTCGTGACCGTCTCCCGCAACGTCCGGGTGACCGTGGACGTCCCGCTCGTGCTCACCGGCGAGGCGCCGGGTGTGGCCGAGGGAGGAGTCGCCGACCAGCGCACCTACCTGGTCCCCGTCGAGGTGCTCCCGCTGGAGGTCCCCGAGCACCTGGAGCTGGACATCTCCGACATGCAGATCGGCGGCGTGAAGCGCATCGAGGACCTGACCACCCCGCCGGGCGTCGAGGTGCTCGAGGATCCCGACACCGTCGTGGTGAGCGTCGCCGTGCCGCACCTGGACGTCCCGGAGACCACGTCCGAGGAGGTCGAGGAGTTGGGCGACGAGACCGCCACGGACGTCGAGCAGGCGCTGGCCGAGTCCGAGGCCGACTCGGAGACCGCCGGCGAGGAGGAGTAGCCACCCGCGGCCACCGCGCGACCCGGCGGAGCTCGTGGCCGGCGACCGGTGGCTCGTCGTCGGACTCGGCAACCCCGAGCGCGAGTACGGCGGCACCCGGCACAACGTCGGCGCGGACGCCGTCCGTGCGCTGGCGGCCCGGCTCGGCGGTCGCCTGCGGGCCCACCGCGCCGGCGCCCTGGTGGCCGACCTCGTCGAGCGCCCCGGGGGGACGCCGCTGTCACTGGTGGTGCCCACCGGCTACATGAACGAGTCGGGCGGGCCGGTGCAGCGCGTCGCCGCCTTCTACCGCCTCCCGCCGGAGCGACTTGTCGTCGTGCACGACGACCTCGACCTGGCCCTGGCCACGCTGCGGCTGAAACGCGGCGGCGGGACCGCCGGCCACAACGGGCTCGCCGACATCCGCCGGCGCCTGGGCACCGGCGACTTCTACCGGGTGCGCCTGGGCATCGGGCGGCCCCCGGGGCGGATGGACCCCGCCGACTACGTGCTGCGGCGCTTCCCGGCGCGCGACCGGGAGGCGGTCGACCTCGCTGTGGCCGCCGTCGGCGACGCGGTGCTCGACCTGGTCGGCGAGGGGCTGGAGGCGGCCCAGAACCGCCACCACACGCAGCCGTCGCCGTGACCGGCGGGTTGCCGCCGGCCCCGGCCGAGGACAGCATGGCGCCCATGCCACCCGCCCCCCTGGCCGCCCTGCTGGACAGCGGCCGGGCCCGGCTGGCCGACGAGCTGCTGCCCGGCCGGTTGCACGTCCCGGGCGCGCTGCGCCCGTACGTCCTGGCCCTGCTCGCCGAGGGGCCGCCGCTGCTCGTCGTCGTGGCGACCG
>JALYGZ010000198.1 GCA_030776845.1 Actinomycetota bacterium | reverse complement strand
TGGCTAGACCGCGTCGCCCCCGCCGCGGGCCTCGGCGGCGGGGTGCTCGACAAGCGCCAGGACGCGGCTGGCCATGAACCGCGCCGTGCGCACGACCTGGCCGCTCCGGGTCACCTCGACGACCTCGACGACGCCGCGCCCTGTCGTGATCTCCACCCGCCGGCCGGCGCGGGTGGCGCCGATCTCCCATGTGCGCACCCCGTCGCCGGCATCGACGACGATCTCCACCCGGTCGCCCTTCACGCCCTGAGCGTGCCCTCGCCGACCGTTCCTCATCCGCACGCCGGCCGGGGGGGGACCAGCGGCTAGGCTGCGGTCGGGACGAGGGAGAGGGGAGTGCCGTGGCCGACCTGCAGGAGCTGGGCGCGCGCGTCCAGGAGGCCGTCGTCGCCTATCGGGGGGCGCTGGAGACGGTCGTCGAGCGGGTCGACGAGGCCCGCGGCCACGTCCGCGGCGCCGGGCTCCAGCAGGTCGAGCAGCTGCAGTCGGAGGCCGAGTTCACGCTGCGCGAGTACGGGGACGCGGCCGACGAGGCGGTACGGGCCCACCTCGGCGCTCTGCTCGCGTCCGCCGCCGTCCTGGCCGACCACGTCCACGAGCACGCCGGCGGGGAGCTGCCCCAGCCCGTGCGCGACGCGCTGACCCACATCGACCGCGCCCGGTAGTCCGAGGGTCAGACCGCTGCGAGGTCCTGCTCGAGGATCGCCTCCACGTCGAGGGCCTTGTTGACGCCGTCCTCCCAGTACGGCGTCTGCCCGGCCCTGTAGTCACGTCGAGGGTGACCCGTCGGGTCGGGTACCGGATGATCAGATCGCCAGCGACGGTGTAGTCGGCCTCCCCGATCTCGTCGACGCGCGCGCTGGTGAACGTGATGACCGGATACCGCTCGACGTCGAGGAAGTCGGCGCTGCACAGGTGCTCGGCGCGCTCGGGGACCCCCGTCCACAGGTCGGCGGCGTGCATCGTCGCCTCGAACGACGAGGCCGTCGGGCGGTCGAAGTCCAGGTGGAGGCGGCCGTGGACGGGGCGCCGTAGCGTACCGGCGACGCGACGCCGACCCGATGGGACAGCCTGATGGACTACACGCACCTGGGGCGGACCGGCCTGCGGGTCAGCCGCCTGTGCCTCGGCACCATGAACTTCGGCCCCGAGACATCCGAGGAGGACGCCGACGCCATCATGGACGCCGCCTGGGAGCGCGGCCTGAACTTCTTCGACACGGCCGACGTGTACGGCTGGCGCAAGGGGGAGGGCTGGACCGAGCGGATCCTCGGCCGATGGCTGGCCAAGGGCGGCGGGCGCCGGGAGCGCACGGTGGTCGCCACCAAGGTCTACGGCTCGATGGGCGACGCCCCGAACGAGACGTTCCTGTCGGCGCTGCACATCCGCCGCGCGTGCGAGGCGTCGCTGCGGCGCCTGCAGACCGACCACATCGACCTGTACCAGATGCACCACGTCGACCGGGACACGCCCTGGGACGAGATCTGGCAGGCCATGGAGCTGCTCGTGCAACAGGGCAAGGTGTTGTACGTCGGCTCGTCGAACTTCGCCGGGTGGCACATCTCGCGGGCCCAGGAGGCCGCCAGGGCCCGGCACTTCTACGGGCTGGTCAGCGAGCAGTCGCTGTACAACCTGCTGGAGCGGACCGTCGAGCTCGAGGTCGTCCCCGCCTGCCGGTCCTATGGGCTGGGGCTCATCCCGTGGAGCCCGCTGGCACAGGGCCTGCTCGCCGGGATCCTGCGCAAGCAGCGCGAGGGCCGCTCCGCGGCCCCCCGCGCCCAGGAGCGGCTGAGGCGCCATCGCGAGCAGGTCCGGCGGTACGAGGCGCTCTGCGACGAGCTGGGCGAGCGGCCCGCGGACGTCGGCCTGGCGTGGCTGCTGCACCAGCCGGCGGTGACCGCCCCGATCACCGGCCCCCGCACGATGGAGCAGTTCGAGGAGTCCCTGCGGGCCCTGGACGTCCACCTCGACGACAAGGCCCTGGCCCGCCTCGACGACATCTTCCCCGGCCCCGGTCCCGCCCCCGAGGCCTACGCCTGGTAGCCGCCGGCGGCGGCGTCCCCGGGGCGGTCGGTGGCCCCGGCGAGGAGCGCGGACAGCTCCGCCGTCACGGCGCGGGGGTCGCGGGCCTCGGTGAGCGCCCGGACGACCACCAGCC
>JALYGZ010000197.1 GCA_030776845.1 Actinomycetota bacterium | reverse complement strand
GCGCGGCGCCGAAGGCCAGGCGCGCCGGGCGCTCCACCGCGGAGGAGACCACCACATCCAGGTAGCCGTCGTCGGGTCGGGCGCCGGGGCACAGGCGGGCGCCGCCGCCGATGGACGGCCCGTTGGCGACGCCGACCATCAGCGTGGCCCCGTCGTGCACGAGCACGCCGTCGAGGGTGACCCGCAGCGACCAGCTGGCCTCGCCGACGCCCGCGACGAGCGCGCCGACGGGATAGGCGAACGGCCCGAGGGACTCCTTGAGACGCTCGGAGCGCTGGGCCGCGACCGCGCCGACCCCGGCGTGGACGGCGTTGACGACGACGTGCCCGTCGTCGGCAACGAGCAGGTCGAGGGGCCTGACCCGCCCGGCGGCGACCACGCGGGCCGCCTCCCCGGGCCCCAGCGGCAGACCCACGCCCCGGGCGAAGTCGTTGCCGGTCCCCAACGGCACCAGGCCGACCGCCACATCGCGCAGGGCCCGCGGGGACCGCCGCCACAGGCGCTGCACGACGAGGTGGACGCTGCCGTCGCCGCCGGCCACGACGAGCGTGCGGTCGCCGAGGTCGTCCAGGACCTCGTCCAGCTCGTCGGGCGAGCCCGTCCGGGCCAGGCTGACGTCACCCTCGGCGGCGGCGCGCAGCGCGCGCAGTGCGCGGTCGAGCCGGCCGGGCTCCCCGCCCGCCGCACGGTTGGCGACCACGAGCAGGTCACTCAGGTCGTGCCTCCTTCACCGTGGCGACACCCCCATGGTGGCGCACACGGGGCGGTCGGAAACGCCGCGGTGGTCCCGGTCGCTACGGGCGCCACGGCGAGGGGCCCTCGCCGGACGCGTCCAGGGCCTCGACGACGGTCACGGTGCGTTCGGCCAGCTCGGCGGCGTAGCGGTCGAGGACCCGCCGGGCGGTGGTCGCGGGCAGCAGGGCGAGCGCGTCGCGGTGCAGCGACGCCACCAGACGTCCGTGCCAGCAGTACAGGTCGACGACGAGGTCGGCCAGCCGCTCGTCCAGGCCTCTGGCGAGGGCGCACACGTCGAGCCACCGGCCGTGGCAGTCGTCGTGCCCGGCGACGATCTGCAGCCGCACGAGGGGGTTGGCCGTCTGGCGCAGCCCGGGCAGCAGGCCGGCGGCCTGGGCCTCCAGGAACCGCGCCGAGGCGTGTGCGTCGACCATGCGACCGTGGTCGGGGACCGGGTCGTGGTGGGCTGCTCGCGGGAGCATCTCCGCGGGATCGGCCGCCTGCGGCCCCACCGGCGCCTCCTCTCCTTTAGGCATACAGGGCATCGGCACGTTGCGGGGAGAAGTTCAGCGACTTCGCAAGGTTCCCGGGGACGGGGGTGCCATCATGGCCCGGTGCCCGAGCTGCCCGAGGTCGAGAGCGTGCGCCGCCAGCTGCACCCCCGCCTGGTCGGTCGACGTGTCCTGGCGGTGGACGCCGTGGTCCGGGGACGGGTGCACGACGTCGCCCGTGCGGTCGGCCACCGCGTTCTGGACGTGCGCCGTCGCGGCAAGTACCTCATCGCCCCGCTCGACGGGGGCCTGGAGCTCGTGGGGCACCTGGGGATGACCGGCTCGTTCCGCCTGCGTGGCGAGGAGGGGTGGGCGCCCGACGCCTACGTGCGCGCCAGCCTGCACCTGGACGACGGCGTGCTGGACTTCCGCGACGTCCGCCGCTTCGGCATGTTGCGGGTGACGCCGGCAGGCGACTACTCGGCCATGGCGACTCTGGCCCGGCTGGGCCCCGAGCCGCTGTCGGCGGAGTTCGACCCGGTCGGCTTCCACCGCCGCCTGGCGGCCACGCGCATGCCGGTCAAGCCGTACCTGTTGACCCAGCGGCCCGTCGCCGGCGTGGGCAACATCTACGCCGACGAGGCGCTGTGGCAGTCGGGCGTGAGCCCGCGCGCCCGCCGCGTCGGGCGCCTGAGGGCGCACGCGCTGTGGGCGGCCGTCCGACAGATCCTGGCCGAAGCGATCGAGCGGGAGGGCACGACCTTCCGCGACTACCGCATGGTCGACGGGCAGGGGGGGCGCAACGCCGGGCACCTGCGCGTCTACGGCCGCGCCGGCCTGCCGTGCGCGCGTTGCGGCCGCCCGCTGGCCAAGACGGTGGTCGGCGGCCGCGGCACCACCTACTGCCGGGGCTGCCAACGACGCTAGCGCCGGTCAGACCCCGCCGCGGACCCGCACCTCGTCGATCACGCCGTACTCCCTGGCCTCCTCGGCGCTCATCCAGAAGTCCCGGTCGGCATCGACGCGGATGCGGTCCAGGGGCTGACCGGTCCGCTCGGCGAGGATCTCGTACATCCGCTCCCGCATGAACGCGATCTGCTTGGCCTGGATCTGGATGTCGACCGCCTGTCCGCGCGCGCCACCGAGCGGCTGGTGGATCATCACCCGCGCGTTGGGGGTGGCCGCCCGCGAGCCGGTGCCCGTGGCCAGCAGGAACGCCGCGGCCGAGGCCGCCATGCCGACGCAGACGGTGTTCACCGGGGACGTCATCAGCGTCATGACGTCGTAGATCGCGAACATCCCGCTCATCAGCCCGCCCGGCGAGTTGATGTAGAGGGTGATCTCCTTGTCGCTGTCGGCGTCCAGCGACATCATCTGCGCCACAAGCGTGTCGGCGACCGTGTCCTCGATGGCGCCGCGCAGGTACAGGATGCGGTTGTCGTACAGCTTGCGGAAGGCGTCGGCCTTCGCCATCGCCTCCAGCGGGTTCTCAAGAGTCTTCTCGTCGTCCTCGGCCACCGGCCCCTCCCTGCGTCCTCCGGCGAAGGGTAGCAGCGGCTCTCGCCGCGAACCGGGCCCGGGCCGTCACGGCAGCCGCACCTCGCGGGCCCGGGCCGTGCCCGCCTCGGCCGGGGCGAACACCGGCGGGGGCAGGTCGTCCAGCACCGACCGGACCGGCCCGGCGCCTGC
>JALYGZ010000196.1 GCA_030776845.1 Actinomycetota bacterium | reverse complement strand
GACGAGCACCGCACGCCCCACCGGAGCGGCCTCGGGCGGCTGCGGCGCGTCGGCGGGCCAGGCGCCGGCGACGACCGCCAGGGCGAGCGCCGTGGTGGTGAGCGCCCGCGTGCACACGCGCAAAGATGACATGCCCCGCCTTCCTGCCAGGACGGGGACGTTATGTGGCGTGGGGGCCGACGACAAGCCCTCCGTCAGCTCAGCGTCTCCTCGGCGTCACCTCACGGCGGGCGCCCAGCCGGGAGCCGCAGATCCGGTGCAGCGCCAGCGCGGCCCCGACCACCAGGCAGACGTCGCCGACGCTGAAGACGTTGCTGAACGGCCCCAGCCCGGACGGGGTGGCGAACACGTCGCCGAGGAAGGCCAGCCGGGCATCGGCCACCACCGTCGAGTTGGAGAAGCCCTCGGGCGCCGGCAGTCCCGCGGACTCCAGGGCCGCCGGCGACGCCGGCATCCGCCCACCGTTCGCGGCGATGGCCGCGAGGTTGAACAGGCCCCCCAGGCCGATCAGCCACAGCCACGGCACCTGGCGGTTGGCGGCCAGGAACACCGCCGCCGAGCCGTAGGAGGCCACGTGTCCGATGGCGAGCACGGCGTCGGGCCAACCGGGGGCGAGCCACACCACGACCTGCAGGGCCAACGCGGCCAGCAGCGCGGGCGTCCACCGCAGACGCAGCTCGGCCAGGGCCGTCAGGCGCCCGCCCAGCAGGGGGACCGACAGGGCGCTCAACAGCACCGGTACGACCAGGAGGGTCATACCGGGACGCCGCGGCGCCGCCGGACGACCGCGCCGGCGCGTGGCGCGTAGTAGTCACGCAGCCAGCGGGCGAAGTCCTCGGCCGGCATGGGCCGGGCGATGAAGAAGCCCTGCGCGACGTCGCAGCCCAGCTCGGCCAGGCGGTCCCACACCGCGGCGTTCTCGACGCCCTCGGCGCAGACGGACAGCCCGAGGTTGCGGGCGAGGTCGATCGTGGACTGCACGATGACCGCGTCCTCCTCGTCGTCGGCCAGGCGCGTGACGAACGACTTGTCGACCTTCAGCGTTCGGACCGGCAGCTGCTTGAGGTAGGCCAGCGACGAGTAGCCGGTCCCGAAGTCGTCGATCGCCAGCGACACCCCCATCCCGTCGAGCACCGCCAGCACTCCCATCGCGCGCCCCGGCTCGGCCATGACGGTGCTCTCGGTGATCTCCAGCTCCAGGGCCGACGGCTCCAGGTCCCGGGCGCGCAGCAGCTCGGCGACGCTGTCGGGGAAGCCGACGTCGTACAGGTTCTGGGCGGACACGTTGACGGCCATGCGGATCCGGAACCCGGCCTCGCGCCAGCGCACGCACTGGCCCAGCGCCCGGTCGAGCACGTGGCGGGTGAGCGCGCCCACGAGCGTCGTCCGCTCGGCCAGCGGGATGAACTCGTCGGGCAGCACCAGGCCCAGCTGGGGATGCTGCCAGCGCAGCAGGGTCTCCAGGCCGACGATGCGCCCGGTCGCCACGTCGGCCTGGGGCTGGTAATACAGGTGCAGTTGACCGGAGTCGATCGCATGCCCCAGGTGGGCGACGAGGGTCAGGGTGCGGCGGCTGTGCCGGTCGCGCTGAGGGCTGTAGACCTCCCAGCGGCTGCGGTGCTCCTTGGCCAGCGACATCGCGATCTCGGCGTGCTGCAGCAGCGGGCTGGCGTCCCTGCCGTGCCGGGGGTGAATGGCCACCCCGACGCTGGCCGCGCAGGCCAGGGAGAATCCCCGGACGACGACCGGCTCCTCCAGCGCGTCCACGACGCGGTCGGCGAATCGCTCGGCCGTGGTGCGGTCGGCGTGACCCCCCGGGATGATCGCGAACTCGTCGCCACCCAGGCGCCCGACCGTGGCCTGGTCGCCGGCGACGGCGCGCAGCCGCTCGGCCACGCGCATCAGCAGCAGGTCGCCGATGTGGTGGCCCAGCGTGTCGTTGACGTCCTTGAAGCGGTCGAGGTCGACGACGAGAACGGCGACCGACCATCCGCTGTCGTCGGCCTCGTCGACGGCCTGGTTGAGCCAGGCGTGCACGGCGGCGCGGTTTCCCAGACCGGTCAGCTCGTCGTGCAGCGCCTCGTGCTCCTTCTCCATCGAAAGCCGGGCCGAGCGCTGGATGGCCGCGACGGGGATGAGCAGGAACACCAACAGGGCGAGGTTCTCGCGCGCTCCGACGACGACCAGGGGGGACAGCGCCAGCAGGACGCCCGTCGTCGACAGGTCGAACAGGAAGTCGCGGCGGAAGTGGGCCAGCACACCGACGCCCTGGTCCAGGTGGAACAAGGCGCCCATGAGCAGGTGATTGGTGAGCAGGAAGACGGCCCCGGACACGACGATGATCGCCAGTTGGTCCAGGCGCAGGCTCCGGTCGGCCAGCAGCAGCTCGCCGCCGTTGAGCAGCTGCAGCACGGCGGCCCCGGCGGCCAACGACACGCTGTACTCGGCGGCGTTGAAGAGGACCCGTTGCCAGCCCTTGTGCTGCGCCCAGTCCGCCACGACGCAGGCGACCGCCTGCGCGACGATGGCGAACGCCGGCCCCACCGTCAGCAGCAGGGCGTAGGTGAAGGGCGAGGAGATGGTCACCTCGCCAGCCTCGTGACGGCGCGCCACCCTCAACGGGAACAGCTCGCCCAGCACGACCAGGGCGGCGAAGACCATCACGTCGGCCCAGGCCGGACGCGCGGCGCGGGCGTCGATGCGGGCGTAGGCCACCAGGACGCCCAGCCCGGTGGCGACGACGAGCGCGATGTACAACTGCAGAGGCGACGCCCACCGGGCTCGCGGAGCGACGCCCGGCTGGGGATGGGGCAGTGCGTCCATCCGCTCGGCTCCGACCCTCGGGTGACGCGCGGACGCGTGCCGATCGCCCATGCGTCTCGCTGGGCGACCATTGTGTGTTTGCCGCCTGCTTTGCGCAGTATGGCAAAAACGGGCGATTTTGTGGCGTTCCTTGTAGGCGTAGCCTGTGTGAGCTAGTCCCCGGCCCCGGCCCGTGCCTCGGGAGCCGGGGTGGGAGGCGAGAATCCAGGTGACACCGGGACCCGTCGTGGCGTTCCTCGGGCCGGAGGGCACGTTCACCTCCGAGGCCGCCCGCCGCGCCGCTCCCGGGGCCCACCGCCGCCCGCTGGCCACGATCGAGGAGGTCGTCCAGGCGGTTCGGACCCGCGACGTGGACCTCGGGGTCGTGCCGATCGAGAACTCCATCGAGGGGTCGGTGAACCTGACCCTGGACACGCTGGCGTTCGGCCCTCCGGGCGTGCACATCCGCGGCGAGGTGCTCCTGCCGATCTCGATGAGCCTGCTCGCCCGCCCCGGGGTGGCCCTGGACGACGTCAAGGCGGTGCGCAGCCAGCCCCACGCCCTGGCGCAGTGCCGCGGCTGGCTCGCGCGCCACCTGCCGGGGGCCGCCCTGGAGGCGGCCACCTCGACCGCCGACGCCGCGCGCCACGTGGCCGAGACGACCGACGCGGAGGCCGCCCTGGGAACCGCCTTCGCCGGGGAGCGCTACGGGCTGCGGGAGATCGCCGCCGAAGTGCAGGACCACGCCGGCAACACGACCCGCTTCGTCACCCTGGGCGCCGGCATGGCCCCGGCGACGGAGCGGGACAAGACCTCCCTGGTCGTCTTCTTCGGGGAGGACAGGCCGGGGCTGCTGCTGCGCATCCTGGACGAGTTCGCCCTGCGGGGCATCAACCTGACGAAGATCGAGTCCCGGCCCACCAAGCAGCAGCTGGGCGAGTACTGCATCTTCATCGACTGCGCCGGGCACGTCGGCGAGGCGCGCCTCGGCGAGGCCCTGCGAGGAGTGCACCGGCACGTGGCCCAGCTGCGGGTGCTCGGCTCGTACCCGCGCGCCGACGGTGTCCACGACCCGCCTCGCCCGGCCGACTCCGACGACGCCTACGCCCAGGCGGCGTCGTGGTACGCCGCGCTGCTGGAGCGGGTCTCCTCGTCCTGACCCGCCGCCGCTCACCCGAGGCGGGTTCCGACGACCGAGGAGAGGACCCGACATGGACCTGCGCACCATCGCGACGGTGTTCGCGGCGCTGTTCCTGGCCGAGCTGGGGGACAAGACCCAGCTGGCCGTCATGTCCTTCACCGCCAGCGGCAGCCCGGCCCTGAGCGTCGTCGTCGGGGCCAGCCTGGCCCTGGTGGCGTCCACCGTCGCCGCCGTCGCGGTCGGCCAGGCGTTGCTGCGCGTGGTGGATCCCGCCTGGCTGCGGCTGGGCGCGGCCTTCGTGTTCGTCGTCGTCGGGGTGCTCGTGGCGCTTGAGGCGGTCGGCGAGCTACGCGGCCCCGGTTAACCCCCGGCCGCCCCGCCCCTCGCTGCTAGCCTCCCGCCGGTCATGATCGACATCCGCTTGCTGCGCGACGACCCCCGGCCGGTCGCGGCGGCGCTGGCGCGGCGCGGCGTCGACGCCGAGGCTGTGGAGGCCCTGCGCCGGCT
>JALYGZ010000195.1 GCA_030776845.1 Actinomycetota bacterium | reverse complement strand
CGCCACCGCCGCACCCCTTCGCCCCGGCGTGCGCGTGGGCACCCCCCTGGTGGCCACCGCCGCCGCGGTCATGGGCCTGGCGGCGGCCCGCCGGGCGGCGGCGCCAGGCTGACCGACGGTCAGGCGTCGTAGAGGCGCTCGATCTGCTCGGCGAAGTGGTCGGCGACGACGTGGCGGCGGATTTTCAGGGTGGGCGTCACCTCGTCGCGCTCCGGATCGAAGTCGCGCTCCAGCACGGCGAACCTGCGGATGGACTCGGCGCGGGAGACGGCGGCGTTGGCCTGCTCGACGCCCCCGCCGACCTCCTCGTCGACCTCCTTGGAGCGGGCCAGCTCCGGCATGGACCACGGCAGGCCCCGCTCGGCGGCGAACGCGCGGGCCTCGTCGGCGTCGAGCGTGACCAGCGCCGCGACGTAGGGCCTGCCCTCGCCGACGCACATGGCCTGGGAGACCAGCCGGTGGGCCTTCAGCCGCTCCTCGAGGATGGCGGGCGCGACGTTCTTGCCCGCCGCGGTGACCAGCAGCTCCTTCTTGCGGCCAGTGATGGTCAGGGCCCCCTCGTCGTCCAGGTCGCCCAGGTCGCCGGTGGCGAACCAGCCCCCGGCGTCCAGCACCTCGGCGGTGGCCTCCTCGTCCCGCCAGTAGCCATGGAAGACGTTGCCGCCGCGCACGAGCACCTCGCCGTCGTCGGCGATGCGCACCTCCACCCCCGGCAGTGGGGGGCCGACGCTGCCGACGCGGTGACGCCCGGGGCGGTCGACGGTCGCCGGGGCGGTCGTCTCGGTCAGGCCGTACCCCTCCAGCACCTGGACCCGCGCCGCCGCGAAGAAGTGCGCCAGGTAGGGGCTGAGGGGCGCACCTCCGGAGATGCAGTAGCGCACCCGCCCGCCGAGGCCCTCCCGCACCCGCGAGTAGACGAGCCGGTCGGCGACGCCGCGGGCCAGGCGAGCCCGCCGCGGCGGGGCCGGCGAGCCCGACCACGCCTGCGATGCCGACACGGCGAAGTCGAAGACCCGCCGCTTGGGCCCCTCCGCCTTCCGGCGTGCGGCGTTGAAGACCTTCTCCAGGACGCGGGGCACGGTGAGCAGGAAGGTCGGCCGGAAGGTGTTCAGGTCCTCGCTCAGGGACTCGACCGAGCGCGCGTAGCCGATCGTCGTGTCGTTCTCCAGACACATGAACTGGATGATGCGGGCGAACACGTGGGCCAGCGGCAGGAACAGCAGTGTGGACTGGTCCGGGCCGAACACCTCGCTGATGCACAGCCGGGCCTGGCGCGCGGTCCACACGAGGTTGCGGTGGGTCAGCATGCAGCCCCGGGAGCGGCCGGTGGTGCCCGACGTGTAGATCACCGAGGCGAGGTCCTGCCCGCCGAGGCCCTCGCTGCGGCCCTTGACCTCCTCGCGCCGGTCGGCGCCGCGCTGGGCGAGCGTGTCCAGACCCCCCTGGTCGAGCACCCACACGTCGTGGGGTCCGGCCTGCCCGCCGCGCCCCGCCTCGAGCCGGCCGGCCTGCTCGGGGGTGCCGACGATGGCCGCGCGCGCCCCCGAGTCGCGCAGCACCCACTCGCACTGCTCGACGGAGTTCGTGTCGTACAGCGGCACGGTGACGCCGCCGACGGCCAGCACCGCCAGGTCGCTGACCGTCCACTCCACCCGGGTCCCCGACAGCAGGACCACCCGGTCGCCGGGCTCGACCCCGGCGGCGATCAGCCCGGCGCCGACCGCCCGTACCCGCTCGCCCAGCTCCGCCCAGGTTTGACCCGCCCAGTCGCCGTCACCCGCGGGGAAGCGCACGATGTGGCGCGGGTCGTTGCCCGCCGCCCGCTCCCACAACCGCGATGTGCAGTGCTGGTCGGGCGCGACGTCGACGGGCCTCTCCCCCCGTGCGTGCGTCGTGCTCACCGGCTGCCCTCCCTATCGGACGTCGTCCGCGCGTCGACCCTACTCGACCGGCGCCCCCGGGCGCGGCCCCGTCCCCGGCGCCGCACTAGGCTGGCGCGGCGTGCGGGCCCCGCAGAGCCGGGCCCGCGGGAGGTCGCAGGGACCGATGAGTGCGGAACCGGTGGTGGCCAGCCAGGGCTGGGGCGTCGTGCATCTGTTCTTCCACCTGCGCCGGGACCTCGTCGGCAACCCCGAGAGCGCCGCGCGGGACTTCGCCGCCCGCCTCGACGCCTTCGACGAGCGCAGGCCCTACCAGGTCCTGGCCTTCAGCGTGCTGGGGCAGAAGGCGGACCTCGGCCTCATGGCGCTCGGGCCCGATCTGGCCGTCCTAGACGCCTTCACCGCCGAGATCGCGGCCTCGCCCCTGGGCGCCGCTCTGGTGCCGGCCGCGTCCTACGTGTCGCTGACCGAGTTGAGCGAGTACACGCCCACCAAGGAGGACGAGTCGTGGCGACTGGTCGAGGAGGAGGGGCTGGCCGAGGGCTCGGCCGAGCACGCCGCCGCGTTGGGGCGCTTCGAGGAGCGCATGGCCACCTACGCCGGCCACCGGCTCCACCCGCGCCTGCCACGCCGCAAGCTCCTGTCGTTCTACCCCATGAGCAAGCGCCGCCAGGGCGGCGACAACTGGTACACGCTGGACTACGACACCCGCAGGCGGATGATGGCCGGACACGCCGAGGTCGGGCGCGCGTACCGGGGACGCGTGCTCCAGCTCGTGACCGGCTCGGTGGGGCTGGACGACTGGGAGTGGGGGATCACCCTGCTGGCCGACGACCCCAAGGCGCTCAAGGACATCGTCTACGACATGCGCTTCGACCAGGTCAGCGCCCGCTTCGGCGAGTTCGGCCCGTTCGTCACCGGCCTCGTGCTCCGGCCCGCCGACCTGATGCGCAGGCTCGGCGTGCGGGCCGGCTGAGGCGCCCCCGGCGCGGGGGCGTTAGCTGACGGCGTCCTTGAACGCCTTGCCTGGCTTGAACGCGGGGGCCTTGGACGCGGGGACGCGGATCTGCTCGCCGGTCTGCGGGTTGCGCCCGGTGCGGGCGGCGCGCTTGCGCAGCTCGAAGGTCCCGAACCCGGTGAGCGCCACCTTCTCGCCCTTGCGGACCGCGCCGGTGATCGTGTCCAGCACCGTATCGAGCGTCCTGTGCACGTCGGCCTTGGTCAGGCCGACGTTGTCGGCGGTCGTGTCGATGAGCTCGGTCTTGTTCATCGGGTGGCTCCCTGTCGCTGGCGCTACGACGAGCGGGCGCGGGGCCGCCCGTCCCGAGTGCCCGCCGTCGGCGGACCGGCACGGTACGTTGCCCGCTGGCGTTGCCGATGGCAAGGACCCGCGACGCGCCCGGGTGGCCGCCCCCTCAGCCGTCCTTGGCGGCCCGGGCCAGGCGCTCCCACGCCGGCGGGTCGTCGCCGACGACCAGGTCGCGGCCGCGCCGCACGAGCGGGAGCCGCAGCAGCGACGGGTCGGCGACGATGCGCTCGATCCAGTCGTCGGCGGACGCCGACAGGTAGGCCAGGCCCTGGCGCTGGTAGGACCGTGAGGTCGGGTCGACGAGGTCGTCCACGTCGAAGCGCTGCACGAAGCGGCGCAGCTCCGCCGGTGCGATGCCGCGCCCGCGCAGGTCGACGAAGTGGACGCGGACCCGGCGCTCGCTGAAGAAGCGCTGGGCCTTGCGGGTGGTCCTGGACTTGGGGTGGCCGAACACCTGCACGTCCACGCCGGCGATGCTACCCGCCACCCGCTAGCATCCGCGGACGCGGGCGGGAGGGAGCGTCGTGCTGGTCGACAAGACGGTGCTGGTGACGGGCGCCTCGAGCGGGATCGGCCGCTCCTGCGCACGGGCGTTCGCGGCGGCCGGGGCCCGGCTGCTGCTGTGCGCCCGCCGCATGGACGAGCTGGCGGGCGTGGCGCGCAACCTGGACGCCGAGGCGCACGCGTTCCCGCTCGACGTCCGGGACCGCGACACGGTCCGGCGGGTCCTGGCCGACCTGGGCGACCGCTGGGCCGACGTCGACGTGCTGGTCAACAACGCCGGCCTGGCCCGGGGGCTGGAGCCGCTGCACGAGGGCAACCCGCGGGACTGGGACGCCATGCTGGAGACCAACGTCGGTGGCCTGTTGAACGTGACCCGCGAGGTCCTGCCCGGCATGGTCCGCCGCGGCGACGGCCACGTGATCAACATCGGCTCGATCGCGGGCCACGAGGCCTACCCGGGCGGCGCCGTGTACTGCGCGTCGAAGGCGGCGGTCCACTCGATCACCCAGGGCATGCGCATGGACCTGCTGGGCACGGGCGTACGGGTCTCGGCCGTCGACCCGGGGATGGTGGAGACCGAGTTCAGCATGGTGCGCTTCCACGGCGACGGGGACCGCGCGGCGCAGGCCTACCGGAACGTCACGCCGTTGAGCCCCGACGACGTGGCCGAGACGGTGGTCTGGGTCGCCGACCGCCCCGCCCACGTCCAGGTGGCCCGGGTCGTGGTCCAGCCGACCGCCCAGGCGGCGGCGACCATGGTCCACAGGACGGCCTGAGGCGGCGGGTCCTCAGGCCGGGGCGCCGACGCTGCCCTCGGCGGCGGCCTCCACCTTGGCCAGCTCCCCCTTGGGCGCGACCCACCACATCGCCGCCGCGCGCCGCAGCCAGTCCGACAGGAGCGCGCCGGCCACAGCCGAGCCGGTCAGCTCGGCGTGGCGCTCGACCACCTGCCGCAGCCAGTCGAGCCGGGTGCCGTCGGGCCGGCGGGCGTCGACCAACTGGCTGTTGACCCGGGCGAGGAAGTCGGGCTCGTCGGACAGCACGAACGCCTCGCCGCCGGTCATGCCCGCGCCCAGGTTGAACCCGGTGGGCCCGAGGATCACCACGACCCCGCCGGTCATGTACTCGCAGGCGTGCTCGCCGGTGCCCTCCACGACCGCCAGGGCGCCGCAGTTGCGCACGGCGAAGCGCTCCCCCGCCCGCCCACCGACGAACAGCTCGCCGCCCGTGGCGCCGTACAGCACGGTGTTGCCCACGAGCACGGGCCGGTGCAGGTCCCCGACGTCGCCGGGGCCCACGTCGTCGACGGGCGGGCGGACGACGATGCGCCCACCGGCCATGCCCTTGCCGACGTAGTCGTTGGCCTCGCCGGTCAGGACGAACTCGGCGCCCGACGACAGGAAGGCCCCGAAGCTCTGGCCCGCCTCGCCGGCGAAGCGCACGCTGACGCTGCCGTCGGGAGGCCCCTCGCCGTGCTCCAGCCCCAGCGCGCCGCCCAGTCGCGCCCCCACCGCGCGGTCGCCGTTGCGGATGTCGTACTTGCGGTGCAGCACCGCGCCCTCCCACACCGACGCGAACACGTCGTCGAACAGCCGGTCGCCCAGGGCGCTGCGTGGCGACTGGATCGGCAGCGCGGCCACGTGGTGACGGGCCCGGCGGCCCAGCTCGTCGGCGGCGGTGGCGCCCTGCTCGTCGGGCCCGCCCAGCGGGTCGACGAGCAGGGGCGAGACGTCCAGCGACAGGGCCCGCGGGTGCCCGGACACGTCCCGGGGCGCCAGCAGGTCGACCCGGCCGATGACCTCCTCCAGCGACGCGGCGCCGAGCGCCGCAAGGTACCCGCGGACCTCCTCGGCGACGAACAGCAGGTAGGTGGCGACCATCTCGGGGGTGCCCGCGAACTTGTCCCGCAGCTCGGGGCGCTGCGTCGCCACGCCGACCGGGCAGGTGTCGCGGTGGCAGGCCCGCACCATGATGCACCCCTCGGCCAGCAGCGCGGCCGTGCCGAAGCCGTACTCGTCGGCGCCGAGCAGCGCCGCCAGGATGACGTCCCGGCCGGTCTTGAAGCCGCCGTCGACCTGCAGGCGGACCCGCCCGCGCAGCCCCTCGGCCACCAGCGTCTGCTGGGTCTCGGCCACGCCGAGCTCCCAGGGCAGCCCGGCGTGCTTGATCGACGACAGCGGCGACGCACCCGTGCCCCCGTCGCACCCGGCGATCTGCACGGCGTCGGCCAGCCCCTTGACGACGCCCGCGGCGACGGTGCCGACGCCGGCGCAGGAGACGAGCTTGACGCTGACGCTCGCGAACGGGTTGACCTGCTTCAGGTCGTAGATCAGCTGGGCGAGGTCCTCGATCGAGTAGATGTCGTGGTGCGGAGGCGGCGAGATCAGCGCGACGCCGGGCTGCGTGTGGCGCAGCCGGGCGATGAGCTCGCTGACCTTGTGGCCGGGGAGCTGACCCCCCTCGCCGGGCTTGGACCCCTGGGCCATCTTGATCTGGATCTCGTCGGCGTAGGCCAGGTACCGCGGCGTCACGCCGAAGCGGCCCGACGCGACCTGCTTCGCGCGCGAGTTGCGGTCCCGCGCGCTGCCGCGGCTGGAGAAGCGCGCCGGGTCCTCCCCGCCCTCGCCGCAGTTGGACCTGCCGCCGAGCATGTTCATGGCGACCGCGAGCGTCTCGTGCGCCTCCGGGCTCAGGGCCCCCAGCGACATGGCGCCGCTGAAGAACCGGCGCGCGATGCTCGTCGCCGGCTCCACCCGGGCCACGTCCAGCGGCCGGTCACCGCGCGCCGTCGCCGTGAGCGGCTCCAGCAGGTCCCGGGGCTCCGCCGGGGGGTGCTGGCGCGCCAGCCGGCTGAACTCCAGGTAGCGCTCCCAACGGCCGGCCTTGACCGCGCCAGTCAGCAGGTGCGCGGCGCGCATGCCGTCGCCGTCGCCGGTGGCCGGGGCGGGCAGGTCGCCCTCCAGGCCGACGGTGCGATGCAGGGCCTCGACGACGTCGGGGCTGGTGGCGTGGTACTCCCCGTTCCTGCGGTACTTGAAGAAGCCGGGGCTGCGCAGGCGGGGGGCGTCGGCGTGGGCGTCGGCGTGCCGGGCCAGCACGTCCTCCCCGAGCGCGCGCAGGCCGATGCCGCCGATCTTCGACGGCGTGCCCACCAGGCACGTGTCGATCACGTCGCCGGCCAGCCCCACCGCCTCGAAGATCTGCGCGGACCGGTAGGAGTCCAACGTCGCGATGCCCATCTTCGACATGATCTTGAGGACGCCGTCCTCGACCGCCCGCAGGTAGGCCTGCTGCACCTCCCCTGCCGAGGGCGTGTCGCGGCCCATGCGGCCCGCGTCGGCGAGCTGGGCGATCGAGTCCAGGGCCAGGCGAGGGCACACGACGTCCGCTCCGTAGCCCAGCAGGCAGGCGAACACGTGCGTCTCCCGGGCGTCGTCGGTCTCGCACACCAGGCTGACCTGGGTCCGCAGCCCCTCGGCCACCAGCCGGTGGTGCACCACGCCCACGGCGAGCAGCCCGGGGACCGGCGCCCGCTCGCCATCGGCGCCCCGGTCACTGCACACCACCAGTTGCGCGCCGTCGCGCACGGCAGCGACGGACTCCTCGCCCAGGGACGCCAGCCGGGCGCCCAGCCCCTCGGGTCCCTCGGCGACCGCGAAGGTGGCGTCCAGGCCGGCGACGCTGAGGTGGCTGTCGGGGTCCAGCACGAGCGCCTGCAGCCCGCTGGGGTACACGAGGAAGCCGTCGAGCTCCAGCAGCGCCACCGCCTCGGGGTCCTGCGACAGCAGCGGCCGCCGGGGGCCCAGCTGGGTGCGCAGGCTCATCACCCCCGACTCGCGCAGGTGGTCGATGGGCGGGTTGGTCACCTGGGCGAAGCGCTGCTTGACGTAGTGGTAGACGGTGCGCCGCCGCTCCGCGAGGACGGCCATCGCCGTGTCGTCGCCCATCGACGAGACCGGCTCCTTGCCGGTCGTGGCCATGGGGCGCAGGACGCTGGTCTCCTCCTCCTTGGTGTAGCCGGCGACGACCTGGCGCGCCACCAGGCCTTCGCGGCCGGCCCCGTCCACCGGGCGCCCCGGCCACACCCGGCGCAGGTGGGCGCGGATCCACGCGCCGTACGGACGACCGGCGGACAGCCGTGCCTTGAGCGTCCGGTCCTCGGCCAGCCCCCCCTCGGCGGGGTCGATCAGCAGCATCTGCCCCGGGCCGAGGCGCTCGCGCCGGACCGCGCCGTGGCCGGCGGTGCGCACGGCGCCGACCTCCGAGCAGCAGACCACGAGGCCGTCCTCGCAGACCGAGTAGCGCAGGGGGCGAAGCCCGTTGCGGTCGAGGCTGGCGCCGACCCGCCGCCCGTCGGTGAACACGAGGCCGGCGGGGCCGTCCCACGGCTCGAGGAGCGCCGCGTGGTATCGGTAGAAGTCGCGCAGGGCCGGCTCGACGTCGCGGCGGCCCTCCCACACCTGCGGCACCAGCATGGCCATGGCGTGGTCGATCCCGCGACCCCCGCGGACGAGCAGCTCCAGCACGTTGTCCAGCTTGGCCGAGTCCGAGGACCACTCGTCGATCAGCGGCTCGAGCAGCGACTCGCCGTCGGCCCCGAGCTCCGCCCAGTCCGCCCCCAGCCGCCCGCGGCGCGCGCGCATCAGGTTGACGTTGCCGTCGATGGTGTTGATCTCGCCGTTGTGGCACAGGAAGCGGAACGGCTGCGCCCGCTCCCAGCTCGGCGTCGTGTTGGTCGAGTAGCGCTGGTGGAACACGGCTAGCGGCGCCCGCACCGCCGGGTCGACCAGGTCCGGGTAGAACACGCCCAGCTGGTCGGCGGCGCACATGGCCTTGTAGGTGACGGTGCGCAGTCCCAGCGACGCGATATAGGCGCGCACGCCGGCCTGGCCGCAGGCCCGCTCGGCCCGCCGGCGGGCGAGGTAGCAGTGGCGCTCGGCGGTGGCGTCCGACACGGCCTCCGGGCGCAGGAACAGCGCCTGGGCGATGGCCGGCATGCCCCGCCGGGCGACCGCACCGAGCGCCTCCGGGTCGACGGGCACGTCCCGCCACCCCAGCAGGCGCAGGCCCTCGGCGGCCAGTGCC
>JALYGZ010000194.1 GCA_030776845.1 Actinomycetota bacterium | reverse complement strand
GGGCGGGCGCGCTACCTCGGCGGGGAGGTCGTGCTGTCCTGGGCGCCGGCGCGGGAGCGGATCCTGCTGTCGGGGCGGGTGGACGCGCTGTGGGAGCACCCCGACGGCACGGTGGAGGCCCGCGACTACAAGACCGGCGTCGTGCCCGGCGACCTGCGCGGTGACTTCGCCGCGGGGGCCTACGCCCTGCTGGTGGCGGCGCGCCGGCCCCGGCCCCCGCGCATCGTCGTCAGCTACGAGCGGCTGACGGGGCAGCCCGCGGTCGTCAGCGTGGTCGTCGACCGGCAACTGCTGGCCGGGGCGCTGGACGCGGTGCGATCCTTCGCCGCCCACCTGCGCGCGGAGCGGGCCTACGCCGCGGCCCCGTCGCCCCCGGTCTGTCGGATGTGCCCGTACGCGGGCACCTGCCCGGACTCGCGGGTCAGCCGGTGACGGCCCCGCGCTCGGCGCCGGACACGAGCGTGGCGTACTTGGCCAGCACCCCGGTGGTGTAGCGGGGCTCGGGGTGCTTGATCGCCCCCCGGCGGCGCTCCAGCTCGTCCGGACCGACCTCCAGGTCCAGGCGCCGGGCGGGCACATCCAGCACGACGCGGTCCCCGTCGGCCACCAGGGCGATGGGTCCGCCGTCGACGGCCTCGGGGGCGATGTGGGCCACCGACAGGCCGTGGGTGGCGCCCGAGAAGCGCCCGTCTGTCACCAGCGCCACGTCCGCGCCGTGGCCCACCCCCTTGACGGCGGCGGTGACGGCCAGCATCTCGCGCATGCCCGGCCCTCCCCGGGGGCCCTCGTAGCGGATGACGATGACGTCGCCGGCCACCAGCCGGCGGTCGAGGGTGTAGTCCAGCGCCTCCTGCTCGGAGTCGAACACGCGCGCCGTGCCCTCGAAGCGCTCGTCGTCGAGCCCGGCGATCTTGACGATGGCCCCGTCGGGTGCCAGCGAGCCGGTCAGCACCGCCAACCCCCCGTGCGCGTGCAGCGGGTCGTCGAGGCCGCGGATGATGCGCCCGTCGGGCCGGGGCGTCGGCTGGGCCGCGTCGAGGTCGGCCAGGTTCTGCTCGACCGTGCGGCCGGTCACGGTCAGCGCGTCGCCGTGCAGCAGCCCCGCGTCCAGCAGGGCCCGCATGACCGTGGGGACGCCGCCCGCCTCGTCGATGCTGGTCATGACGAAGCGGCCGTGGGGCCGGGAGTCGACGATGTGGGGGACGCGGCGCCCGATCCGGTCGAAGTCGTCCAGCGACAGGTCGACGCGCGCCTCGTGCGCGATCGCGAGCAGGTGCAGGACCGCATTGGTGGAGCCGCCCACGGCCATCACGACCGCGACCGCGTTCTCCAGCGCCGCGCGGGTGATGATGCGCCGCGGTCGCAGGTCCGCCTCCAGCAGGCCCAGCAGTGCGTGCCCGCTGCGGTGGGCGACGGTCTCCCGGCGGGGGTCGACGGCCGCCGGGGACGCCGACCCGGGCAGGGACATCCCCATGGCCTCGGCGGCGCAGGCCATGGTGTTGGCCGTGTACATCCCGGCGCACGACCCCTCGCCCGGGCACGCGCGGGACTCGATGTCGCGCAGCTGCTCGTCGTCGATGGTCTCCGCGGCCCGGGCCCCGACCGCCTCGAAGACGTCCTTGATGTCGATCTCGGCCCCGGCGCGGTGGCCGGGCAGGATGGTGCCGCCGTAGACGAACACCGACGCGAGGTCCAGGCGGGCGGCCGCCATGAGCATTCCGGGCAGCGACTTGTCGCAGCCGGCCAGGGTGACCATGCCGTCGAAGCGCTCGGCGTGCATGACCGTCTCCACCGAGTCGGCGATCACCTCGCGGGACACCAGCGAGGCCCGCATGCCCTCGTGGCCCATCGAGATGCCGTCGGACACGGCGATGGTCGTGAACTCGAACGGGAAGCCGCCGGCGGCCGCCACGCCCTCCTTGGCCGCCTCCGCCAGGCGCTTGAGCGACAGGTTGCACGGCGTCACCTCGTTCCAGGAGCTGGCGACGCCCACCTGGGGCTTGTCGAAGTCCTCGTCGGTCATGCCGACGGCGCGCAGCATGGCCCGCGCGGGCGCGCGCCGGTATCCGTCGGTGACGTCGGTGCTCCGCGGTCGGCGCATGGCTCCTCCTGGTCGCAGGGCCGTCATTCAACACCACCCGGCTGGCGTCGCCGTCCCTGGCGCCGGGCCGACGCCGGCGGCCGCGTACGATCGCCGCCATGACGGCCGTGCTGGGGGCGGGGCTGGTGCTGGCCGGTGGCGGGCTCGTGGCGCTGTCGTGGGCGACCGCTGTCCCGCCGTTGGCGCCGGTGCCCGACCTGGCGGGCTACCT
>JALYGZ010000193.1 GCA_030776845.1 Actinomycetota bacterium | reverse complement strand
GCCCCGACGTGCTGCGCGCGGTGGCCCCAGGCGTGCCCTGGCTCGTCGTCGTCCTCGCCGCGGTGCCCCTGGCCCGCAGCGTCGCGGCCGCGGAGCGGGAGGAGGGCTGCTGGGATCTGCTGCGCGCACTGGCCCCGGCCAGTGCCCTGCTGTGGGGCAAGGTCGCCGCGCTCTGGGCGTGGCTGGCCGCGACCTGGGGCGTCGCCACGCTGCTGACGGTGGCGTTGTTCAACGCGTCGACCACCGCCACGGGGGCGGTCGCCGCCGGGCTCGGTGGGCTCGGGCTGGCCGGGGTCACCGTGACGTTCGGAGCCATCCTCGGAGCCGAGCGGCGAAGCGGCATGCTTGCCGTGCTGCTCCTGCCGGCCGGACTTCCCGCGCTTCTGGCCGGCACGCAGGCAGCCACTCCCGGCGTCGAAGCGGGTGCCTGGATCGCCCTGCTCGCGGCCTACGACCTCGTCACGTTGGCCGTCGCGTGGGCGGCCTTCCCGGTACTGCTGGAGGGATAGATGTCCCGCGGGGCGGTCGAACGCGTGCTCGGGGTCCTCGCTGCGCTGGCGGCCGCGGCCCTGGTCGTGGTCGGCCTGCTGGTCGCGCCGCCCGACGCTGTACAGGGCCAGGCCCAGCGACTGATGTACGTCCATGTCCCGGCGGCCTGGGTCGCCTATCTGGCGTTCGCGACCGTACTCGTGTGCAGCGTCGCCTACCTGGTCCGCAGGGACCTGGCCTGGGACCGCCGTGCTCAGGCCGCCGCCGAGCTCGGCGTGGGGCTCACGGCCCTGGCGATCATGCTGGGCAGTATCTGGGGCAGACCGGTCTGGGGCGTCTGGTGGACGTGGGACCCGCGACTGGTGACGACCGTGGTGCTCCTGCTGGTCTACATCGGCTACCTGGGGGTCCGGGGCCTGGCTGTGGATCCCCACGTGAACGCGCGCCGGGCGGCGGTCGTGGGGGTGGCCGGGTTCGTCAACGTCCCCCTGGTGCACTTCTCGGTCGTCTGGTGGCGCACCCTGCACCAGCCACCCACCGTGCTCCGACCGGACGGCCCCGCCTCGGCGATCGAGCCGGTGATGCTCGCCGCACTGCTCACCGGGGTCGTCGCCTTCACGCTCGGGGCCGGGTGGCTCTACCTGCGCCGGCTGCGGGTCCTGGCCCTGCGGGCGGGGCCCCCGCCGGTGGGCGTCGGAGCGAGGACGGCACCGTCGGTGACGGTCCTGCGGGGGGACGGGCAATGACGACCGACTGGTCATGGGTCTGGGCGGGCTACGCGCTGACGGCCGCCGTCTGGGCCGGTTACGCCGGATGGATCGCCCGTGGGCTCCGGGGACCACGGTGACCCAGGCCGCGCGTCCCCGCACGCGGCTGATGGTCGTGGGGCTGGTCAGCGTGGCGGCGCTCGGTGTGCTCGCCGCCTCGGGTCTGCAGGACAGCCTCGTCTACTACCGCACCCCCAGTGAGATCGCAGCTCGGGCCCAGACGACCACCCAGCGGGTGCGCCTGGGCGGATTGGTGCAACCGGGGTCGGTGCGGGAGGACGCCGGCTCCGTGCGATTCGTGCTCACCGACGGGGCCGCCGACGTGGTGGTCCTGCATCGCGGCGACCCGCCCGGCGTGTTCCAGGAGGGCCAGGGCGCCCTCGTCGAGGGCACCTTCGACGACCGCCGCCGGTTCCGCTCCGACCTCCTGGTCGTGAGGCACTCCAACGAATACCGGGGCGCGGACGGCGAGACCTACCGGCCTCCCGACGGCGAGATGGGAGCGGCGGGACCGTGAGAAGCCTGCTGGGAACGGCCGCGCTGGCCGGAGGACTCACCACGTCGCTGGCGGGGACCACCTGGTGGCTCCTCGCCGCCCGCGGGCATCGGACCGAATCCCGGGCACGGGCGATGACCTGGGGCCTGCTGGCGTGCGCCGCGGCCGCCTGCGCGGTGCTCGTGTGGGCCCTGGTGGTGCATGATTTCAGCGTCCGCTACGTGGCCGAGAACGGCGCCCGCGCGGTCCCGCTGTACTACACGGTCATCAGCCTGTGGGCGGCGCTCGAGGGCTCGCTGCTGCTGTGGCTGTTGGTGCTGGCCGGCTACGCCGTGCTGGCGATGCGCGTCAGCCACCCGCGGACGGCCGGGCTCCGTCCCTGGGCGATGGCCGTCATCGGCGCCGTGGCGGTGTTCTTCTTCGGGCTCGCGCTGTTCGGCGGCAACGCCTTCCAGGTCGTCTCGCCCGTGCCGCCCGACGGCCCGGGGCCGAACCCGCTGCTGCAGGACCATCCGTTGATGGGCGTGCACCCGCCGCTGCTGTACCTGGGGTACGTGGGGCTCACCGTGCCGTTCGCCTACGCGGTCGCCGCGCTCGTGACGGGCCGGACCGGCCGCGGCTGGCTGCTGGTCGCCCGGCGCTGGACGCTGTTCGCGTGGACGTGCCTCACCACCGGCATCCTGCTGGGGGGCTGGTGGTCGTACGAGGTGCTCGGCTGGGGCGGGTACTGGGCGTGGGACCCGGTCGAGAACGCCTCCATCCTGCCGTGGTTCACCGCCACCGCGCTGCTGCACTCGATCATGGTGCAGGAGCGGCGCGCCACCCTGCGCGTGTGGAACCTGGCGCTGGCGGCTTCCAGCTTCCTGCTGGTCGTCGTCGGGACGTTCCTGACCCGCAGTGGAGTGGTCGCCAGCGTCCACTCCTTTACCCAGTCGGCGATCGGGCCGGCCCTGCTGGGCTTCCTCGTCGCCGTCGGCCTGGGCGTGGGCACGCTGTTCGTCTGGCGTGCGGACCGTCTGGGCCCGGACGAGCCGCTCGACTCACCGCTGTCGCGCGAGGCGGCGTTCCTCGGCAACAACGTCATCCTCGTGGGCCTGGCGTTCACCGTCCTGCTGGGCACCGTCTTCCCGCTGGCCGCCGAGGCCGTCAACGGGCAGCGGGTCAGCGTCGGCGCCCCCTACTTCAACCGTATGGCCGTTCCCCTCGCCCTCGCCCTGGTCCTGCTCATGGGGGTGGGCCCGCTGGTGCCCTGGGGCGTGGCGGACCCGCGCGCGCTCGGTCGGCGACTGGCCGTGCCCGCCTCGGTCGGACTGGCCACCGTGGGCGCCCTGGGCCTGGGGGGGCTGCGCGGCGTGGCGCCCCTGTTGACGTTCGGCCTGGCCGCCTTCGTCGCGGCCACCATCCTGGGGCAGTTCCTCACCGGGGCCAGCCTGGCTCGCGCCGCGACGGGGGCCGGGTGGGGGC
>JALYGZ010000192.1 GCA_030776845.1 Actinomycetota bacterium | reverse complement strand
ACGCCCGGGAGCTCGCCGCCGGGACGGCCGCACGGGCGGCGGCCCTCGTACCGGCGCTGGCCGGCGCACCCATCCTCGAGGTCCGGGCCAGGGCCCGGCCTGTGCCCGCCGACGGGTTCTCCTGCGTCGGCGGGCTGCCCGGCCTCGCCGGCTACGTCGAGGCGGTCACCCACAGCGGGGTCACCCTGGGCCCGCTGCTCGGCCGCCTGGTCGCCAGGGCGATCCTGACCGGGCACGTCGACCGGCTGCTCGACGCCTACCGTCCCGACCGGTTCCCGGCTCGGGCGCAGTCCCCGCCCGCGCCTGCTTGACTGTGGCCATGAGCACGGATCTGGACGTGGGGCTGATCGGCTACGGCCTGGCCGGTGCGGCCTTCCACGCACCACTGATCTCGGTCACGCCGGGCCTGCGCCTGGCGGCCATCGTCACCTCGGACCCGGAGCGGCGGGTGCGGGCCGCCCGATCGCACCCCGACGCGGTGGTGCTGGACGACGCGGAGCACGTCTGGGAGCGTGCCGACGACCTGGACCTCGTCGTGATCGCGGCGGCCAACCGCGTCCACGCCCCCCTGGCGTCGGCCGCGCTGCACGCCGGGCTCGCCGCCGTCGTCGACAAGCCGCTGGCGCCGACCGCGGCGCAGGCCCGGGCGCTGGTCGACCTGGCGGCGCGGCGGGGACGGCTGCTGACGGTCTTCCACAACCGGCGGTGGGACGGCGACTTCCTCACCGTGGAGGACCTGGTCGGCGCCGGCGAACTGGGCCGGGTCCACCGCTTCGAGTCCCGCTTCGAGCGCTGGCGGCCGCAGCTCAAACCGGGGTGGCGGGAGTCCGCCGCGCCCGAGGACGCCGGCGGGATCCTGTACGACCTGGGCACCCATCTGATCGACCAGGCGCTGTGCCTGTTCGGCCCGGTCCGGGGCGTGTACGCCGAGGTCGACGGGCGGCGGCGGGGGGCCGAGGTGGACGACGACGCCTTCGTCGCCCTGACCCACGACGGCGGGGTCCGGTCGCACCTGTGGGTCAGCGCCCTGGCGGCCCAGCTCGGTCCGCGGATGCGGGTGCTGGGTGACGAGGGGGCCTACGTCAAGCACGGCCTGGACGTCCAGGAGGACCTGCTGCGGGAGGGCCGGCTTCCGTCGGAGCCCGGCTGGGGCCGGGAGCCGCGGCACGCGTGGGGGCTGCTGGGGTCCGGGGGCGGGGTGGAGCCGGTGGAGACCAGGGCGGGGAGTTGGCCGGCCTTCTACACGGCGCTCGTCGACGCCCTGCGCGGTGACAGGCCGGCGCCCGTGGACCCCGCCGACGCGGTCGCCGGGCTGGAGATCATCGAGGCGGCACGGCGGGCGGCCGTGTCGGGAGCCGTCGTCGAGCGCTGAGCCGTCGTGAGTGGCCCGGCCTAGCCCGCCTTCTGCAGGGCGGCGACCAGCTGGGCCTTGTTCATCGAGGAGCGGCCCTCGATGTCGCGCGCGCTGGCGAGCTCCTGCAGCTCCTCGACGGTCATCGACTCGTAGTCCGGACGGGGCGAGGCGGTCGGGTCCCGGCCGGGGTCCCGGGCGGCCTCACCCTGCCGGCCGCGCGCCGTGTCCAGGAGGGGCGCGAACGCCGAGAGCATGTCGTGGGCGAAGCGCCGCTGCGTGCGGACGAGCTCCTCGGCCAGGTCGA
The DNA here is from genome assembly GCA_030776845.1 of Actinomycetota bacterium. Taxonomy (GTDB): domain Bacteria; phylum Actinomycetota; class Nitriliruptoria; order Euzebyales; family Egibacteraceae; genus JAHWKQ01. Next base: position 5,515 of record JALYGZ010000192.1, on the reverse strand, counting down.
AGGTCGCGTCCACGGCCTGCCGGGCCTCCGCGGGGAATTCCCCGGCGGACAGCCTCGAGAAGTCCGGCAGCATGCGCTCGAGGGTCTGGGTCCACGTCCGGGCCGCCTGGGCCATGGACTCCTGGCTGTCGCGGGCCAGGTCGATGATGCGGTCGGTCGATTCCCTCGCCGCGTGCTCGCTTGTGTGGTGTGTCATCTGCACCCTCCCCCTCGACGGAGCCTTGCCTCTGGAGAGGCCGGCCAAACACGTTCGCGGCGGTGTGAGCCCGGTCGCCGGTGGGCAAACGGGGTGGTGCCACGGCGGCGGCTCTCCCGGCATCGGGGCCCGCGGCCGGGCGACGAGGAGTTCACTGCGCGACGCGGGGAGGCTGTGATGGCACGGAGGGCACGAGACGTCATGACCGGCGGCGCCGAATGCATCGGGGAGAACGACACGGTCGCCCAGGCGGCGCGCCGGCTCGCCGAGCTGGACGCGGGCGCGATGCCCATCTGCGGCGAGGACAACCGGCTCAAGGGCATGCTCACCGACCGCGACATCGTGGTGAAGGTGCTCGCCGAGGGACGCGACCCCGGAGGGGTCACGGCGGGCTCGTTGGCGCAGGGCAAGCCGGTGACCATCGGCGCGGATGACGGCCTCGAGGAGGCGATGCGCACGATGACCGAGCACAAGGTGCGCCGGCTGCCGGTCATCGACGGCCACGACCTCGTCGGCGTGGTCAGCCAGGCCGACCTCGCCACGAACCTCGAGGACCCCAAGGCGGGCGACCTGGTGGAGAGCATCTCCGCCTCGTCGTGAGCGGCGGCACGGCGCCGCACGTCCTGATCGTCGGGGGCGGCTACGTCGGCCTGTACACGGCGTTGCGGCTGGAGCGCCGGCTCGCGGCCCACGAGGCCCGCCTGACGATGGTTAACCCCGAGAACTTCATGCTCTACCAGTCCCTCCTCCCGGAGGTGGCTTCGGGGACGCTGGGGCCCGCCCACGCGGTCGTGCCGTTGCGCAGGACGCTCAAGCGCACACGGCTGCTGGGCGGCCGCGTGACAGGGCTGGACCACCGGCGGCGGGTCGCCACGGTCCAGCCCTACGAGGGGGACCCGGGGGAGGTCGTCTATGACCACGTGGTGCTCGGGCTCGGGGCGGTCACCAAGGTGCTGCCCGTCCCCGGCCTGGTCGAGCGGGCGGTCGGCTTCACCACGGTCACCGAGGCGATCTTCCTGCGCAACCAGGTGCTGTCTCGGATGGAGGCGGCCGAGGCGCTCACCGACGAGGCCGCGCGGCGTCGGGCGTTGACCTTCGTCTTCGTCGGCGGGGGCTATTCGGGCGTGGAGGCCCTGGCGGAGCTCGAGGACCTGGCACGCGACGCCTGCAGGTACTTCCCGTCGATCGCGCCGCGGGACCTGCGCTGGGTGCTCGTGGAGGTCACCGACCGCATCCTGCCCATCGTCGACCGGGACCTGGCCGAGTACGCCACCGCGCTGCTGCGCGAGCGGGGCGTGGAGGTCCACCTGGAGACGAGCCTCGAATCGGCCGAGGGCGGCATCGTCGTCTTGTCCGACGGCGAGCGGTTCGAGGCGGACACCCTGTGCTGGGCGGCCGGGGTCAGCCCCGACCCGCTCGCCGCCGGGCTGGGCCTGCCCGCCGACGACATGGGCCGGCTGCTCGTCGACGAGTGTCTGCGGGTGCGGGACACCCCCGGCGCCTGGGCGGCGGGCGACTGCGCCGCGGTCCCCGACCTGGTCGCCGGGGGCACCTGCCCGCCGAGCGCGCAGTACGCCGTGCGGGAGGCCCAACGGCTGGGCGACAACCTCGCCGCGGTGCTCCGGGGACGGGAGCCGACGCCGTTCCGTCACACAAGCAGGGGGGAGATGATCACGCTGGGCCGCCACCGTGGCGTCGCCCGCCTGCTGCGACTGCACCTGCGCGGCTTCCCCCCGTGGTACCTGCGGCGGCTGTATCACGTCGCGCGCATCCCGAGCCCCCTGCGCAAGCTCGAGGTGTGGTTCGACTGGACCAGCGCGCTGCTCAAACCCCGCGACGTCGTGCACCTGGGCTCCGAGGAGCATCCCCGCGAGCCGTTCCACGAGGCCGCCGAGCGCACCGCGGCCGGCTGAGGGCGCGGGCGCAGCCGTTGCCGAGGGCAGGTGCTCAGAGCGGCAGGACGGACCGGACGGCGATCACCATGCCGCCCACGACGATGAGACCGGCGGGTAACCACCGGCAGGGCGGCCCACAGCGCCGACAGCCGGGGCCACGCCCGCCGGGCGGCCCGCCGCTCCAGGCCGGTGCGGGCCCGCAGCAGGAGGTAGCCCGCGCCGACCAGCGTCGCCGCCATCCCCAGCCCGTAGGCGAGCACGAGCGCGACGCCGTACCAGGCGCGACCCAGGGCGATGCCTCCCAGCAGCACGACCAGCGCCGAGGGGCTGGGCACCATGCCGCCGGCCACCCCGGCACCGCCACAGGGTCAGCCACGTCGGGGCGGCCGGTGACGCGTGCGAGTGCGGGTGGCCGTGGTGGGCGTGGGCGTGTCGCTGGCGCGGGCTGCGGCCCAGCAGACCGGCGCCCACCGACGCGAAGAGCACGCCGCTGGCCAGGCCGAGCCACGGGTACAGCCGCTCGGGCGCGACGGCCTGGGTCGCCGACAGCAGGGCGCCCAGCGCGAGCACCCCCGTCGTGTGGGTGACCGCTACGGTCAGCCCCAGCCCCGGAGCCTGGCGGGCCGACCCCTGGCGGCCCACCAGGTAGGCGGCCATGACCGTCTTGCCGGGCGGTGGCGCCCGACCCGCCGCCGACCGCGGTGACCTCCCTCCAGCCGATGCGCCCGGCGAGGTAGCGGTCGCGGAAGTCCAACCACGCCGGGCCGTGCAGCGCCGGTTCGCGGGCGGCCAGGTCGCACTCCAGCTCGCGGGTGGCCAGGCCCGCCTGTCCCGGGAAGGTCAGGCGCCGTCAAGGCGGACGGTGACGGCCTCGGCGACGCGGGCACACTCGCGGCGGCGGTAGTCGGCGGCACCCTCGGGGTCGACCGGCTCACCCCCGCCGCCACCCATGCGCTGTCGGGCCTGCAGGGCCGGAATCTCGGCCAGGTCGACGACGTGGTCGATCAGGACCCGCTCCGGGTGGCCCGCAGGCCCGCGTAGACGTTGGACGTGAAGTCGCCCAGCGGGTGGGCCGCCGCTGGAGTGGCTCGACACGCCCGGAGTTCGGCATGAGTCGACTGGGGGATTGCCGGGCCGAGTGATTCCCCTCCCGCCTCTGCGACTTCCCGGCCGGGCGGGGACCGGCGCCGGGGGTAGGCTGCGCCGCGCATGGGGGTCGACGGCGTCTCCGGGGTGGACACGCTGGTGGGGATGGTCGCCGTGGCCGTCGGCGCCCTTACCCAGGGATCGATCGGCTTCGGCTTCGGGCTGATCGTGGTGCCCGCCCTGGGACTGGCGCGGCCCGACGCGGTGCCCGCGACGGTGTTGTTGATCGCGGTGCCCATGACCACGTGGCTGTCGTTGCGTGAGCGTGGCGACATCGACGGGCCGGGATTCGCCGTCATCACCCTCGGGCGGCTCGTGGGCACCGTGGGCGGCGTGTGGCTGCTCGTCGCCGTCGCCCGGGACTCGTTGACGGTGTTGACCGGCGTGGTCGTCGTCGCCGCGGTCGCCTTGAGCTGGCTGGCCCCCGACTTCGAGGCGGGCCGCCCGTCGCGGCTCGTGGCCGGGGTGGTCTCCGGGGTGATGACGACGATCGCCGCCATCGGCGGCCCGCCGCTCGCCCTCGTCTACTCCGACCACCCGCGCCCGGGCGCCCAGCTGCGCTCGACGCTGAACCTGGCCTTCCTCGTGGGCGCGCTGCTGTCGCTGGCGGGCCTGCTGCTGGCCGGACACCTGCGCGGCTGGCACGTCCTGCTCGCACTGCGGTTGCTGCCGGCGCTCGCCCTCGGCCTGGCGGTGAGCGGCCGCGCGCGCCACTGGCTGGACCGCGGGTGGCTGCGCCCGGCCGTGTACGCCTACGCGGCGGTGGCCGGCGTCGTCGTGCTCGTGCGCGGCCTGCTGGGCGGGTAGCCGGTGGTCACGCCTTGTTGGAGGAGTGGCCGGGGAACAGCTTCGCCGCCGGGTCGATGACCGTCGCCGCGTTGTTGACCGCGGTGGCGGCCTCGCCGAAGCCGACGGAGATGAGGCGCACCTTGCCCTCGTACTCGGTGATGTCGCCCGCGGCGTACACCCGCGGCAGGTTCGTGGCCATGGTGGTGTCGACGACGACCGACCGCTTGCGCTGCTCCAGGCCCCACCGCTTGAGCGGCCCGAGGTCGGCGGTGAAGCCCAGCGCGGCGACGACGGCCTGCACGTCCAGCGTCATCCGCTCGTCGGTCTGGTTGTTGAAGACCTCCACGGCCCGGACCCGGTCCTCTCCGAGGATGCGCGCCACCTCGGTGTGGGCCAGCACGGTCGCGGGGGACGCCAGGACCTGCTGGACGGTGTGCTCGTGGGCGCGGAACCGGTCCCGGCGGTGGATGAGCGTGATCGACCGGGCGACGCCGTCCAGGTTCAGGGCCCAGTCGAAGGCGCTGTCGCCTCCGCCGACGATGAGCACGTCGAGGTCCTTGAGCTCGTTCAGGCGGGGCACGAAGTAGACCAGCCCCCGACCCTCGAAGTCCTGGGCGTCGGGCAGCGGCCGCGGGGCGAAGGTGCCGATGCCGCCGGTGATGATGACCGCCTTGCACCGGACCGTGGCCCCCCGGTGGCTCGTGACCGTCACCGCCTGGCCGTCGTCGCCGGGGACGAGCTCCTCGGCCCGGTGGTTGAGCAGGTAGCGCGGCGAGAACGGCGCCGCCTGCTCCACGAGGTTGTCGACCAGCTCCTGGCCCTTGATGGACGGGAAGCCGGCGACGTCGTAGATCTGCTTCTCCGGGTACATCGCGGCGACCTGGCCGCCGGGCTCGGGCAGCGAGTCCATCAGCCCCGACGTCAGGCCCCGGAACCCGGCGTAGTAGGCCGCGTACAGCCCGGCGGGCCCCGCGCCGATGATGAGCAGGTCCACCTCGTGCGGACCGCCGTCGACCGCACCCGTCGCTTCGCTCACCGCCCCTCCTGGACTGGGCCGCGGCACCGAGCCTAGCCCACCTGAGGGGGGTAGGGTCGGGGCCATGGACGTCTTCGACGCCTTGGCGCGGGAGCGCGCCCGCGGGCGGCGCGTGGCGCTCGTGACGGTCCTGGCGGTGGAGGGCGACGCCCCCTCGCACGCGGGCGCCAAGCTCGTCGCCGACGAGGCCGGCGTGCTCGCCGGCACGCTGGGGTGCTCGGAGTTCGACGCCGCCGGGGAGGCGCTGGCCGCCGAGGTGCTGGCCGAGGTGGCACCGGTCCGCCGCCGTCTCGAGTTCGCCGGCCACGGACGGGACCGGGCCCTGGAGCTGTTCGCCGAGGCGCACGAGCCCGAGCCGGCGGTCATCGTCCTGGGCGGCGGGCCGGTCGGGCGGGCGGTGGCCGAGCTGGCCACGACCGTCGGGCGACGGGCGGCCCTGGTGGCCCCCGGCGG
>JALYGZ010000191.1 GCA_030776845.1 Actinomycetota bacterium | reverse complement strand
TGACTGACCCCTCCCACCGTCCCCCGACCGGGTCGAGGCGCGCGTCGTGCCAGGTCGCCGCCTTGGGCGGGACGCCGTGGACGACGACGTCGTCCAGGTCGACCAGCACCAGCTCGCCACGCAGGCCGCGGTCGTCGGGCTCGGCGGCAAGGCCGACCGCCAGCGACCCCTCCGCGTCCAGCAGCCCGATGACCTCCTCGACCAGCGACACGAGCAGGTCGACGGGCCGGTCACCGTCGACGCGCAGCGGCACCCGCCGGCGTCCGACCCCGGGGCCGACCTCGGCCAGCGATGCGGCGAGCCCCTCGACCGCGGCCGCCAGGCAAGCCGGCGGGTCGGGGCCGCGCACCCGGATCGCCAGGTCCGAGCCGCGCTCGACGAGCTCGAACGCGCCACCGTGGTCGGATGCCATGCCGTCTCCCCGTAGTGACTCGCGGCGGGACCGGCCAGCGGGGTCCTCTACCCTCGGTGTACCCCGCGGGAGGCGCGGCGCATGGCCGGGGTGACCGTGCGCCGCCGTGGCGAGGCGCGCTTCGAGATCGACCCGACCGGGGCCATGCGGGTCCCGGGGGTGGTCTTCGCCTCCCCGGCCTGCCTGCCCGACGACGGCGGTGAGACGCTGGAGCAGGTCGCCAACGTCGCCACGCTGCCGGGGATCGTGGCGGGCTCCTACGCGATGCCCGACCTGCACCTGGGCTACGGCTTCCCGATCGGCGGCGTGGCCGCCACGGACGTCGACGAGGGGGGCGTCGTCTCTCCCGGTGGGGTGGGCTTCGACATCTCCTGCGGCGTGCGCGTGCTGGCCGCGCCGCTGGCGCGTGACGAGGTGGGCGACGGTGCGTTCGAGACGCTGATGGGCCACCTGGACCGTGGCGTCCCCCGGGGCACCGGCCCGGGGGGCCTGTGGGAGGTGGCCGACCGGGCCGCGCTGCGGCGGGTGCTGGCCGGGGGCGCCGCCCACGCGGTTGAGTGCGGCTACGGTACGTCGGAGGACCTGGAGCACACCGAGGACCGCGGGCGCCTGCCCGACGCCGACGTCGACGGGGTCAGCGCCAAGGCGCTGGACCGCGGGCTGCGCCAGGTCGGCAGCCTCGGCGGCGGCAACCACTTCCTGGAGGTCCAGGTCGTCGACCGCGTCGTCGACTCCGACGCGGCCGCGGCCTTCGGTGTCCGCCGGGGGCAGCTGACGGTCATGATCCACTCCGGCTCGCGCGGCCTGGGCCACCAGGTCTGCGCCGACCATGTGCGGGCCATGGACGCGGGCATGCGCCGCCACGGCATCCAGGTGCCCGACCGTCAGCTGGCGTGCATGCCGGTGGACTCGGAGCAGGGCCGCGCCTACCTGGGGGGCATGGCGGCGGCGGCCAACTATGGCCGGGCGAACCGTCAGGTGCTGGCGGAGGCGGCCCGTGACGCCTTCGGCGCGGCCTTCGGCGACCGGGGGCTGCGGCTGGTCTACGACGTGTCGCACAACATGGCCAAGCTGGAGCCCCACGAGGTGGCGGGGCGCCGCCGGGTGCTGTGCGTGCACCGCAAGGGAGCCACGCTGGCGTTGCCCCCGGGCCATCCCGACCTGCCCCCCGCCTACCGCGCCAGCGGCCAGCCGGTCGCCGTGCCCGGCTCCATGGGGACCGCCTCCTGGCTGCTGGCCGGCGCGGGTGGGGAGGGGTTCGCGTCAACCTGCCACGGGGCGGGCCGCACGCACAGCCGTCGCGCCGCCCGCAAGCGGGTCCGGGGCGGGACCCTGAACGAGGAGCTGGCCCGGCGAGGCATCGCCGTCCGCGCGCTGTCGGCCCGGGGCCTGGCCGAGGAGGCCCCCACCGCCTACAAGGACGTCGACGAGGTGGTCGGTGTCTGCGAGACGGCGGGGCTGTCCCGCAGGGTCGCCCGCCTGCGCCCCCTCGGGGTCGTCAAGGGCTAGCCGGCCGTCCCCCTGTGGCGCCTGGCTCGCCGTCCGGCACGTCGACGACGAGCCACCCGCCGCGCTCATCGACCACCGTGCCCAACGCGGCGCAGGCCGCGCGGAAGCGCCGGCGCAACCACTGCGCGTCGGCTCCCTCGGCCAGCCGGGTGAACGCGAAGTCCAGCCGCAGCGGCAGGGCCTCGACGCACCGGGGGCCGCCGGGTGCCACGGTGACGCGCCACAGCATCGACAGGTCGTTGCGCAGGTCCGGGTCCACGGCGTAGTCGTCGACGAAGTCGCCGAGGTCGAACAGCACCGCGGCGCCGCGGCGGGCGGCGACACCGTGGCAGACGTGGGC
>JALYGZ010000190.1 GCA_030776845.1 Actinomycetota bacterium | reverse complement strand
GCCTGGTCCCACTCCCGCGCGCCGTCCCCCGACGTCGCCGGGTTCTGAGACCCCGGTCCCGCCGAGCAGTCGCCGGTGGCCACGGCCGTCCCCGACAGGCCCGCCTCGCCGACCGCCTGGGCGATGGCCGCGCCCACGCCCACGAGGGCGGCAAAGTCGGCGGTCGCGGGCACGGCGACCGGGGCGAAGCAGTGGTGGGAGCCGAGCAGCAGGGCCAGCACGGACAGGCTCAGCGGCAGGGAGCCGCGCCGCAGCAGCGGATACTGCGTGACCCGGGTGATCTCCTCCATGGCCGGCACCGAGACCTCCACCCAGCGGCGCACGTGGGGACGACCCACGCCGGCCAGCGACGCCTCCGCCGCCCCGTACAGCCCGCGTGCGCTCGACTCGCTGCCCGACGAGCCCGGGGAGGAGGCGGCGAGCAGCACCGTCACGTCGACCGGGGGCAGGGACGCCACGAGGGCCTCGACGGCCTCACGGACCTCCGCGACCCCGGCCGCGGAACGCGGCGCCCCGCCCTCCAGGAGCAGGGGCGCGCTCGGCAGGATCGCCACCCCGGCGATCACGCGTGGACGTGCGCGGGTGCGCCCGTGGTGGTCGGTGTCGGGCCCGCCCCGGCGACCTCGCCGAACAGGTAGTACGGGCGGGCCACGGTCAGGTGCGCCTCGACGAACGCGCCGGCGGGGGTCGCCACGGTCGCCGGTACGTGCACCAGCCGGTTGGTGCGCGTCCGCCCGCTCGCGTAGACCTCATCGGTCTTGGACGGCCCCTCCACCAGCAACTGCTGGACGGTGCCGACCTGGCGCGCGTTCGCGGCGTGCGACAGCGCGCGGGTTCGGGCGGTCAGGCGCTGGTAGCGGTCGGCGACCACCTCCGCCGGCACGTGCCCGTCCAGCTCCACCGCGGCGGTGCCGGGGCGCTTGGAGTACTGGAAGGTGAACGCGGCGTCGAACGCGGCGGCCTCGACGACCCCCAGGGTGTCGGAGAAGTCCTCCTCGGTCTCGCCCGGGAAGCCGACGATGATGTCGGTGGACAGGGCCACGCCCGGGATCGTCTCGCGGGCCTCGGCGACCAGCTCCAGGTAGCGCCGGGACCGGTACGCCCGGCGCATCCGGCGCAGCACCCGGTCGCTGCCCGACTGCAGGGGCAGGTGCAGCTGCTCGCAGACGCTGGGCACGTCGCGCATGGCGACGAGCACGTCGGAGGTGAGGTCCTTCGGGTGCGGGCTGGTGAAGCGCACGCGCTCGAGCCCGGCCACGTCGCCCAGCGCGTACAGCAACTCGGCGAACAGCGTGCGGTTGCGCCGCCCCGGTCCTCCCGGCGCCGCGTGGCCGGCGCGCACCAGGTCGCGGCCATAGGAGTTGACGTTCTGGCCGAGCAGGCTGACCTCGACGACCCCGTCGTCCACCAGGGCGCGGACCTCGGCCAGGATGTCGCCCATGCGGCGGGACTTCTCCGGGCCGCGCAGCGACGGGACGATGCAGAAGGTGCAGGTGTTGTCGCAGCCGACGGAGATCGACACCCACGCATGGTGTCGCACCTCCCGGCGGGCGGGCAGCGCCGAGGGAAACATCTCGGTGTGCTCCAGGATCTCCACGACCGGTACGGCCGCCGAGTCGGCCTGGGCGAGCAGCCGGGGCAGGCCGCCCATGTTGTGGGTGCCGTAGACGACGTCGACCCACGGCGCCAGCTGCGCGATGCGGCCACGGTCCTTCTGCGCGAGGCAGCCGCCGACGACGACCCGCTTGCCGGGATCGGCGGCCTTCAGCGGCTTGAGCTGGCTGAGCTGGCCGTACAGCTTGTTGTCGGCGTTCTCGCGGATGGCGCACGTGTTGAACAGGATCAGATCGGCCGACTCGACGTCGGGGGCCGGCCGGTAGCCCATGGTCTCCAGGACGCCCGCGGCGCGCTCGGAGTCGTGCTCGTTCATCTGGCACCCGAAGGTGCGCACGAAGTAGGTGGGCGCGCTCACGACGGCCCCAGGATAGCCAAGGCCCGTCCGAGGGCGCCCACCGGGCGGTCGGCTGGCCGGCCGCGGTGACGGCACGCTAGCGTCGCAGCCCATGACGGAGCAGAGCGGACCCCAGCCGGCCTACCCCGGCTACCTGTCGGCCCTGGCGGAGCGCCTGCGGCGCGAGGCCGACCGCGCCGAAGCGCCCTCGTCGCCCTACGAGGGAGCGCCGGCTGCGGTGGGCGACGCGCTCACCGGCCGGGTGGAGGCGCTCGCCGGGGACCTCGTCGCGCTCTCCCACGATCTGCACGCCCACCCGGAGCTGGCTTACGAGGAGCGTCATGCGGCCCGGGCGGTCGCCCGCCTGGTGGAAGGGGGCGGCCTCGACGTCGAGGTCGGCGCCTACGGACTCGACACCGCGGTGCGGGCCGCCGTGGGAGCCGGCCACCCGCGGGTGGCTGTCCTGGCTGAGTACGACGCGCTGCCGGGGCTCGGCCACGCCTGCGGACACAACGTCATCTGCGCCACGGCCGTCGGCGCGTTCCTCGCGCTGTCGACTGTCGTGGGCGACACGGGGGGCAGCGTCGAGCTCATCGGCACCCCGGGTGAGGAGGGAGGCGGCGGCAAGGAGCTGATCGCGCGGGCCGGCGGGTTCGACGGGATCGACGCGGCGGTGATGCTGCACCCCTTCGGTTTCGACATCGCCGAGCACGACTGGCTGGGCGGGCGCCTGGTCGACGTGGAGTACCACGGCCTGGCGGCCCACGCGGCGGCGATGCCCTTCCTGGGTCGCAACGCCCTGGACGCGGTGGTGACGGCGTACACGGGCATCGCGCAGCTGCGCCAGCACATGTTGCCGACCGACCGGGTCCACGGCGTCATCACCGACGGTGGCAGCAAGCCGAACATCGTCCCGGACCACGCCTCGGCGCAGTTCTTCATCCGCTCGATGGAGCCCGAGACGCTGGCGACCCTGTGCGACCGCGTGGCCGCGGTGTTCAACGCGGCCGCCGCCGCCACGGGCACGGCCGTCCGGATCCACTGGGATCCGGCGCCCACCTACCTGCCGATGCGCAACAATGCAACCCTGGCGGCGCGGTACGCGGCGAACCTGGCGGCTCGCGGTCGGCGGGTCCTGCCCCGGGGGGTGGTGCCGTCCGGACTCACCGGGTCCACCGACCTGGGCAACGTCAGCGTCCGGCTGCCGGCCATCCACCCGACGTTGGCGATCTCGCCGCCGGAGGTGACGATCCACACGGTGGAGTTCGTGCGCTGGTCCCGCAGCGAGCGTGCAGATGACGGTGTCGTCGACGGCGCCGCCGGCCTGGCCCTGACCGCCGCCGACTACCTCGTCGACACCGCGCTGCGTGGCGCCGTCGCCGAGGAGTTCCGGCGTGCGGGCGGCCCGCTGGACGTCGACGCTCTGCTGGGCTGACCGACCCCATCCCCTCGCTTGTCACCCTGGTTACGCCTTGGGAAAGCGGGATGACAGCGGGTCATCCGGTGGCCGCGCGCCGGCCTTCCTCGCGCCCGCCGGGCTCGCGACGGCCCCCCTCCGCCGCACCGCCCCGTCCGGTGGCGTACAGGAGCGCCAGCAGGCCCCCGAGCAGGGCTCCCGACGGCCGGTGGACGGCCGTGAGCGCGACGCAGCCGGCAGCCAGGACGCCGTAGGCGGCCAGGTTGAGGGCCCGCCCGCGGGCGGCGAACAGGGCGAGGCCGGCGACCAGCGCGGGCACACCGATCAGGAACCAGCCCGCGACGGCGCTTACGGCGTGCTCCTCCCTGGCGGCGGGCCTGACGACGTCAGCCACCGACCGCAACGATACGCCCCGGCGCCACGCCGCGGCGGCGAGTCGCCACCCTGGCCGTCGGACCGGGTCGGGCAGGCCGGGTCGGGCAGGTTTGTGCCGGGCGCACCGGTACGCGAGGCTGGGCGCTGCCCGGGGCCACGGGGGGTTCCGCTCCGGGCAGCCCGAGGGAGTTGACTGGTGATGGGTCCCGATCTGCTCGTGATCCGCAGACGCGCGAGGCTGGTCACCGTCGGCGCGCTCGCCCTCGTGCTGGCGCTGTCCGGGCCCGCGGCAGCCCTGGAGGGACCCGACGACGAAATCACCGAGACAGACCCGACCGTCCCGACGGAGGACGTCCAGACCACGGAGCCCGCGTCCGAGCCGGAGCCGGCGCCCGAGCCCGAGCCCGAGCCTGAGCCCGAGCCCGAGCCGGCGCCCGAACCGGAGCCCCAGCCCGAGCGCGAACCGGAGCCCCAGCCTGAGCCTGAGCCCGAGCCGGAGCCTGAGCCCGAACCGGAGCCCCAGCCTGAGCCGGCGCCCCAGCCCGAGCCCGAACCGGAGCCCCAGGCTGAGCCGGCGCCCCAGGCTGAGCCCCAGCCCGAGCCGGCGCCCCAGCCTGAGCCCCAGCCCGAGCCGGAGCCCGAGCTCGAGCCGGAGCCGGCGCCCCAGCCCGAGCCGGCGCCCCAGCCCGAGCCCGAACCGGCGCCCCAGCCCGAGCCCGAACCGGCGCCCGAGCCCGAGCCGGAGCCGGCGCCCGAGCCTGAGCGGGCGCCGGAGTCCGAGCCTGAGCCCCAGCCGCAGCGCGAGCCGGCACCCGAGCCCCAGCCTCAGCCGGCACCGGAGTCCGAGTCGGGGGAGATCGAACAGCCGCAGAGCCCCGCAGACGACGGGTCGGACCGCGCGGGGGGCCCCGTCGGCGCGGGCCCGAGGGACGCCGGCCCCCCCGCCCCGGGAACTCCGGGCGATGTGGGCCCTGACACCCGGCAGCGCATCGCGCCCACAGGCCCTGCGGCCACGTCCCCCGAGCGGTCGGTGACT
>JALYGZ010000189.1 GCA_030776845.1 Actinomycetota bacterium | reverse complement strand
CCCCACCAGTTCCGCCGCCCCGGCCGCCCCCGCCGCGGGGCCGTAGGCGGCGAGCAGCCAGGCGCCCATGCTCATCGGCGACGTCGGCTTGAACACCCGCAGCATGTTGAGGAAACGGCTGGGAACGCCGAGGTCGCTGACCAGCAGCGCGGGGCTGGCGACGGAGGCGGGCAGGGCCGCCAAACAGGCGCTGCGCGCGAGCGGCTCGTTGCCCGCCGCCCGCGCCGCCGCCGACAGTGCGGACGACGCGCCGGCGAGCCCGCCGGTGAACAGGTACCAGGGGACCTCCCAGGTCCAGGCGGGCTCTTTGATGACCGGCCGCCCGTGGTAGGAGCGAGTCTCGCCGTCGGGCGACGGCGCCCACGACGCGGTCTGGGTCATCTCGAGCCCCCGGTCACCGCGGCGACGCCGGCGGCCAGCAGTGCCGCCGCGGCGCCCACCGCCGCCCACATCCCCGTCAGGTCGCGGGTCGGCACGACGGGGTCCGGCGGCAGCCCGTACACCTCGGGGTCGTCGAGCAGCAGGAAGAACGCGCCGCAGCCGCCCACCCCGTCGGCGGGGTCGTCGCCGTACAAGCGGGCGCCCACGCCCCCGGCGGCCACCACCTGCTCGACGCGGTCCCGCGCGCGCACCCGGAGCTCGTCCAGCGGGCCGAACTGGATGGAGTCGGTCGGGCAGGCCTTGGAGCAGGCCGGCTCGAGGTGGTCCCGCGTGCGGTCGTAGCACAGCGTGCACTTCCACGCCCGGCCGTCGCCGGCGCGGCGCTCGATGACCCCGAACGGGCAGGCCGTCACGCAGTACCCGCAGCCGTTGCAGATGTCCTCCTGCACCACGACGGTGTCGAACTCGGTGCGGAAGATTGCGCCGGTCGGACACACGTCCAGGCAGCCCGCACGCGAGCAGTGCTTGCACACGTCCGAGCTCATCAGAAAACGCATGTCCGCGGCGCTGCCGTCGGCCTGGGCGGCGGCCCCGAACCAGTCCAGATCGGCCGCCCGCCCGCCGCCGTCCCGGCCGACCGTCTGCCCCCCTCCGGCCGGCTGCTCGACGAAGGCGACGTGGCGCCAGGCGTTCGCGCCGAGGTCGCCGGTGTTGTCCAGCGAGTCACCGGTGAACGACAGGCCGCTGTCGGGGACCCTGTTCCACTCCTTGCAGGCGACCTCGCAGGCCTTGCAGCCGATGCACACGGTCGTGTCCGTGAAGAAGCCCATCCGACGCGGCTGGCCGGCGCCGGTGTACCAGGCCGTCTCAGGCACCGTGCTCATGGTCGGTCCTCGCCGATGCCCGCCCGGCGCCGGTGCTCCTCGGTGAACCGGGGCAGGTCCGGCCCGCGCGGCCGCCGCCCCGGCTGGATGTCGCAGGTGGCGACCTTGAACTCGCTGATGTGGACGTTGGGGTCCAGGGCGATCGAGGTCAGGTCGTTGCCCGAGTCGCCGGTGGCCACGCCCCGGTAGCCCCAGTGGTAGGGGACGCCCACCTGGTGCACCCGGCGGCCGTCGACCTCGTAGGGTCGCAGGCGCTCTGTGACCATGACGCGGGCCTCGACCGCCGTGCGCGCGGTGACGATCGTGGCCCACCCGCCGTGCTCCAGTCCCCGCTCGGCGGCCAGCTCGGGATCCACCTCGCAGAAGAACTCCGGCGCCAGCTCCGACAGGCGGTGCCCGAAGCGGCTCATACCGCCGGCCGTATGGTGCTCGGCCAGGCGGTAGGTCGACAGCACGTACGGGTAGGCGTCGGCGCCCGGCTTGCCGTCCGACGGGTTCGAGCGGTTGTGGCGCCGCTCGAAGCGCTGCAGCGCCGGGCTCGCCTGTTGGCCGTAGAGGGGGTTGGCGACCGGGGACTCGAACGGCTCATAGTGGGTAGGCAAAGGGCCGTCCTTGAGGCCATTGGGCGCGTACAGCCAACCCTTGCCGTCGGCCTGCATGATGAACGGCTCGCTGCCGCTCAGCGCCTGGGGTCCGGTGGCGCCCTCGGGCGGGACGTAGTCGGGAGCCATCGTCGGGGTGAAGTCGGGGGTGTCGTGGCCGGTCCACCGCTCCGCCTCGGCGTCCCACCACACGTAGCGCTTACGCTCCGACCACGGGTTGCCGTCCGGGTCGGCCGAGGCCCGGTTGTACAGGATGCGCCGGTTGTCCGGCCACGCCCAGCCCCACTCCTGGGCCACCCAGTCCTGCTCGTCGCCGGGCTTGCGTCGCGCGGTCTGGTTCACCCCCTCGGCGTAGCAGCCGCAGTAGATCCAGCAGCCGCAGGTCGTCGAGCCGTCCGCCTTGAGCTGCGTGTAGCCGGGCAGGTAGCCCCCCTGTCCGTCCCAGCCGCTGACCTCGGCCAGCACCGCCTCGGCGTCGGGCTCCTCCAGCGCCCCCTGCGTGGGATAGTCCCACGCCAGGTCGAGCATGGGCCTGTCGCGGTCCTCGGTCGACCCGGCCAGCTTCTCCTTGAGGATCCGCCCCAGGTGGAAGATGAACCACAAGTCGCTGCGCGCGTCGCCCTTGGGCCCGACGGCGGCGTGGTGCCACTGGAGCAGCCGCTGGGTGTTCGTGAAGCTGCCGTCCTTCTCGGTGTGGGCCGCCGCCGGCAGGAAGAAGACCTCGGTGGCGATGTCGGCCGTGCGAAGCTCGCCGCTCTCGATCTCCGGGCCGTCGCGCCAGAAGCCGGCCGTCTCGACCTCCACCAGGTCCCTGACGACCAGCCAGTCGAGGTTGGCCAGGGCGAGGCGGTGCAGACGGCCGTTGGCCGAGCCCACGACCGGGTTCTCCCCCAGCACGAAGAAGCCCTTGCACCAGCCGTCGAGCATGCCCAGCACGGCCTGGTA
Organism: Actinomycetota bacterium; assembly: GCA_030776845.1. Classification (GTDB taxonomy): domain Bacteria; phylum Actinomycetota; class Nitriliruptoria; order Euzebyales; family Egibacteraceae; genus JAHWKQ01. The sequence continues at coordinate 2,780 of JALYGZ010000189.1, read as the reverse complement.
GGTGGAGTGGTCCGCGTCGATGCGTGGCAGGTGGCCGAAGCAGAAGTCGTTGTCGGCGGTCGCCGCGTCTGCGTAGTACGCCTTGAGCAGGCTGACCACGTACGCGTCCATGTTCCCCCAGAAGCCGGTGGGGGAGGAGTTCGCGCGGACGTAGCTCTCCAGGTCGCCGTAGTCCTCGGAATGCGGCATGGGGATGTAGCCGGGCAGGATGTTGTACAGGGTCGGGATGTCGGTGGAGCCCTGGATGCTCGCGTGCCCGCGCAGCGCCATGATCCCGCCGCCGGGGCGGCCGATGTTGCCCAGCAGCAGCTGGACGATCGACGCCGCCCGAATGTTCTGTACGCCGACCGTGTGGTGGGTCCACCCCACGGAGTAGACGAACGCCGACGTGCGGTCGCGACCCGAGTTGTCGCACAGCGCCTCGGCCACCTCGACGACCAGGTCCGGGTCGATGCCACAGACGCGTCCGACCATCTCGGGCGTGTAGCGGGCGTAGTGGCGCTTGAGGAGCTGGAACACGCACCGCGGGTGTTCCAGCGCCGGGTCCTCCGACGGCGGATGCCCGTGCTCCAGCTTGGCGCCCTGGGCGCCCTGCGCCTCGCCCTTGGCGGCGCCCATTTCCCGCTGCCCCGCGGCCGCCGCGACCTCGAACCCCTCGTACATCCAGCTGCCGACGTCGTAGGTGCCCGACTCGGGGTCGTAGCCGGAGAACAGGCCGTCGAGGTCCTCGGTGTCGGCGAAGTCCTCGGAAACGATCGTCGCGGCGTTGGTGTACGCGGCGACGTACTCACGGAACTCCCGGCCGTGCTCCAGGATGTAGTTGATGATGCCGCCCAGGAAGGCGATGTCGGTGCCGGCGCGGATGGGGACGTGGCGGTCGGCCATCGCGCTGGTGCGGGTGAAGCGCGGGTCGGCGTGGAACAGCCGCGCCCCCCGCAGCTTCGCCTCGGTCACCCACTGGAAGCCCACCGGGTGGCACTCGGCCATGTTGGAGCCCATGATCACGATGCAGTCGGCGTTGGCCAGGTCCTGCTGGAAGGTCGTGGCGCCGCCGCGACCCATCGACGTCCCCAGACCGGGGACGGTCGAGGAGTGTCATATTCGGGCCTGGTTCTCCACCGAGACGACGCCGAGGCCGGCGGTGAACAGCTTCTTGATGAGGTAGTTCTCCTCGTTGTCCAGCGTCGCCCCGCCCAGGTGCGCGATGCCCTGGGTCCGGTGGCGCGGCGCGCCGCCCGGGCCGGTGTCCTCCCACGTGGCCGCCCGCGTGGCGATCACCCGGTCGGCGATCATGTCCATCGCCTCCGCCAGCGACAGCTCCTCCCACCGCGTTCCGTGTGGCCGGCGGTACTTGACCATGTACTCGCGGTTCGGGCCGGTGACGAGCTCCTTGCTGGACGAGCCACGCGGGCACAGGCGCCCGCGGGAGATCGGGCTGTCGGGGTCGCCCTCGACCTGTGTGACCTCGCCGTCCTGGGAGTAGACCAGCTGGCCGCAGCCCACCGCGCAGAACGGGCACACCGAACGGGTCACCTCGTCGGCCTCGGCCGTGCGCGGCCGCAGCGTCGTCGACCGCGCCGAGCGGGCCGCCTCGCCCCTGGCCAGGGGGTCGCCGCCCCGCAGCTGCCGCACGACCGGCCAGGACTCGAGCAGCTCACGAAGGGCCATGGCGCTGTCCCATCTGTCAGCGAGTGCCCGCCCCGATACCCGGTGCGGGGGCGGTCAATCGTTGCGGGGAGGAAGTATCGCGTCAAGAAGTATCGCGTCGAGATGCTCTGGGTGCGGTCGCCCCCGAGTCCGCGGCGCGCGGCGGGCTACGCTCGGCGCCGCCGCGGCATGGGCGCGACAGGAGGGACCGGGATGCCGATCGGGAGTTTCGAAGGCCTGGAGCTGCCGCAGTCGCTGGAGCTGCTCAAGACCCGCGGGCGGGACGTCAGCGTGACGCTGCGCGATGTGGCCCTGGAGATGGAAGGACTGATCGGCGAGGACGACCAGGCCATGACCCGCGACGTCGTCGCGTCGGTCGCCACGCGGCTGTGCGCGTTCCTGGACATGCCCGACGACCGGCGGGACAGCTCCGCGTGACCCGTCGGTGGCGGATTACCGCGTCGGCGCCCGGGGAAGGCCGCACGGACGTCGAGATTCTGGAAAGCCACGGGAAGGGATCGCCATGCCCTCGCAACATAACACGCTGGCGAGGTCGCTGAACGACCTCGGGCTGGCGGCCTGGTTCGGCGGCTCGCTGATGGGGGCCGTCGGGCTGAACGGCGCCACCCAGGAGGTCAGCGACGCGCGCGAGCGCACCCGCGTGTCCAACGCCGGCTGGGGCCGGTGGCAGCCGCTGAACGCCGTCGCCGTCGGCGCCTACCTGGCGGGGTCGGCCCAGCTGCTGCGCGCCAACCGCGGTCGCCTGGTCGCCCAGCGGGGGGTGGGGACGCTGTCGGGGCTGAAGACGCTGCTGACGGTCGCCGCCGTGGGCACGACGGCCTACAGCGGCTATATGGGCCGCAGGCTCGAGGCCCACGAGCAGACCGGTCCCAGCGGCGGCGTGCCGGCCTCCGGGACCACGGAGCCGACGCCGCAGACCCCGCCGGAGGCCGCCGAGGCCCAGCGCCGGCTGCGGGCCCTGCAGTGGGCCATCCCCGCGCTCACCGGCGCGCTGCTGGTGGTCGACGCCAGGCTGAGCGAGCAACAGCGACCCGGCCAGGTGGTGCGCGGGGTCCTGGAGCGGCTCAACCGCGGGGACTGACCGCTGCCGGTGGCCGCGCCCTCCCCTCCCC
>JALYGZ010000188.1 GCA_030776845.1 Actinomycetota bacterium | reverse complement strand
GCTGTCTGCCTACCCCACGGTGGCCGCGGCGGTGGCCGACCCGCTGGGCTGCCGCAGCGTGCTGGGCCGCGAGCCGGGCCAGGCGCTGCTGGACGACTGCGCCGACCCCGGGGCCTCGCTGTTCCTGCGCAACGTCGAGCTGATGACGGTCCGCCGCGATCTCCCCGTCGACGTGCAAGCATGCCGCCCGTCGCTGGACGCCCGGGGGGTGACCCGGTGCCTGATCGATCGGGGGCTGTCGTCGGTGGCGGGGCGCCTGGCCGCCGCGCTGGCGGCCCGCCCGGGGTGGGCCCCGCCTCCGGGCGACGCCGACGTGCCCCCCGACCACTAGCTGGCCCCTGTCCTGGCTCGACCCGAGTTGTCCCAGGTCGTTGCCAACGACGTATCCACCTGGCCGAATGATGTCGGTGGGCGTCTAGCGCTCCACTCGAAGCGCTCCACTCGACCAGGAGGGTCGCGCATGGCTCGACACCCCCGCCGCTGACCCGAGCCTCCGAGACCCGGCCGGCGTGGACGGGGGAGGGCTACGAGCTGCCGACCCGTCGGACAGGACGCTAGCGCCGAGCCCGTCCCGGACCTCGAGGCGCAGGCCGGTCAGCGCCCGCGACGCGAGCAGCCCGTCGCGCCCGATGATCTCCGGGACCCCGTAGCCGGACTCGCCGAGGTGTTCGTGGGTCACGAACAAAAGGTCCGGCTGGACGACGCTGGTGTCGGTGAACCGCACGTCCGTGGGGGCCGGCAGCACCTCACTGCCAGCATAGGCGGGGCGGTGGCGCCGGTGACCGGCTGTGGAGCGCCTACAGCTTCATCGCGACGTACTTGACCTCCAGGTACTCCTCGATCCCGACGCGGCCGCCCTCACGGCCGAAGCCGGACTGCTTGACGCCGCCGAACGGCGCGGCCGGGTTGGAGACCTTGCCCTGGTTCAGCCCGATCATGCCGGTCTCCAGCCCCTCGCAGACGCGGAACGCCCGGCGCAGGTCGGTGGTGTAGACGTAGGCGACGAGCCCGAACTCGGTGTCGTTGGCGGCCGCGATCGCCGCCTCCTCGGAGTCGAAGGCGGCCACCGGCGCGACCGGGCCGAAGATCTCCTCTTTGAGCAGGCGGGCGTCCGACGGGACGTCGTCGAGCACCGTGGGCTGGTAGAAGTAGCCGCGCCCGTCGACGGCCCGGCCGCCGACGACCGCCTTCGCCCCCCGCTCGAGCGCGTCGTCCACGAGCTCGCTGACCTTGCCCAGCTGCCCGGAGTCGACGAGCGGACCGACGTCGGTGCCCTCCTCGGTGCCGCGGCCGAGTGTGAGCGACCCCATCCGCTCGCCGAGTTTCTGGGCGAAGCGCTCGGCCACCGGCTCGGCCACATGGAAGCGGTTGGCCGCGGTGCACGCCTCGCCGACGTTGCGCATCTTGGCGAGCATGGCGCCGTCGACGGCCGCGTCGAGGTCGGCGTCGTCGAAGATCAGGAACGGCGCGTTGCCGCCCAGCTCCATCGACACCCGCAGCACGTTGCGCGCCGACTGCTCGATCAGCGTCCGGCCGACCTGCGTCGAGCCGGTGAACGACAGCTTGCGGAGCCGGGGGTCCTCCAGCAGCGGTCCGATCAGCGAGCCCGACGAGGAGCTCGTCACGACGTTAAGCACCCCCGCGGGAAGGCCCGCCTCCTCGAGGATGGCGGCCAGCACGAGCATGGACAGCGGGGTCAGCTGGGCGGGCTTGACGACCATCGTGCAGCCCGCGGCCACGGCCGGCCCGATCTTGCGCGTGCCCATGGCCATGGGGAAGTTCCACGGTGTGATCATCACGCAGGGGCCGACCGGCTGGCGCATGACGAGCGTGCGCCCGGAGCCGTCGGGAGACACCGAGTAGTCACCCTCGATTCGCACGGCCTCCTCGGCGAACCACCGGAAGAACTCGGCCGCGTAGGCGATCTCGGCCTGGGACTCCGCCAGCGGCTTCCCCATCTCCAGGGTCATCAGCAGGGCGAGCTCGTCGGCGCGCCCGGTGATCAGCTCCCACCCACGACGCAGGATCTCACCGCGCTCGCGGGGCGGATGCGCGGCCCAGTCGGCCTGGGCGGCGACGGCGGCGTCCAGGGCGGCCATCGCGTCGTCGGGGTCGGCGTCGGCCACCTCGCACAGGCGCTCCTGGGTCGACGGGTCCTCGACCGGCAACGTCCCGCCCCTGGCGGGGTCGCGCCACTGGCCGCCCACGTACAGCTGCTTGGGGACACGGCCAACGACCGCCTGCTCGTCCGTCATCGTGCTCATCCGGCTTCCTCTCGGCCCACCCGGGCGGCTGGGCGCCGGCCCGGTGCCCTGGGGTACCCGCCGCGGCCCGCCCCGGAAACGCTCAGGCGGCCTCCGGCGCCGGCCCGCGACGGCCGCCCATGTCGCGGTCCAGCAGCAGGAGCGCCGATGTGTCGTCGCCGACCATGCGCAGCTCCGCGACGATCTGGCGCACGGTGGCCTCCTCCTCGACCTGCTCGCTCATGAACCACTGCAGCAGCGGCAGGCTCGAGTAGTCGCCCTCGTCGGAGGCCTGTGCGTACAGCCGGCCGATGGCGGCGGTGACCCGCTGCTCGTGGGCGAGGGCCTGTTCGAGCACGTCGAGCACTGACGAGAAGCCGCCCGACGGCGCCTCGATCGGCTGCAGCGTGATGGTGCCGTCGCGCTCGAGGACGAAGTCGTAGAACTTCATGGCGTGCTGGGCCTCCTCGGAGGCCTGGGCCCGCATCCAGCGCGCGAACCCGGCGAGGTCGCGTGACTCACACCACGCGGCCATGCCCAGATAGGTGTACGCGGAGGAGAACTCGAGCTGGATCTGGTCGTTGAACGCGGTCTGCAGCGCCTGGCTCATCGTCATCGTCGCCGGTCTCCCTCCCGGTTCTGGGGCGCATGCTACGCGGGCGCACTGGCGACCGGGGAGGCGCACGGGCATCCTTCAGCCATGAGCCCCGCTGACGGCCAGGCCGCCCGGGAGAAGCCTGTCCACAGCGTCCTAATGGACATGGACGGCGTCCTGGTGCACGAGGAGACGCTCGTCAGCGGCGCCGACGAGTTCGTGCGCCGGGTGGCCGATAGCGGTCGCAGCTACCTGATCCTGACCAACAACTCGATCTACACCCCCCGGGACCTGTGCGCCCGCCTGCGGGCCAGCGGCATCGTCGTGCCGCCGGGGGCCATCTGGACGTCGGCCCTGGCCACGGCCCAGTTCCTGGACAACCAGCGGCCCGGGGGGACCGCGCACGTTGTCGGCGAGGCCGGACTGACGACCGCCCTGCACGACATCGACTACATCCTGTCCGACCGGAACCCGGACTACGTCGTGCTCGGCGAGACCCGGACATACAGCTTCGAGGCGATCACCAAGGCCGTCCGGCTCATCCGCGACGGCGCCCGCTTCATCGCCACCAACCCTGACACGACCGGGCCGTCCACCAGCGGGCTGCTGCCGGCCACGGGCTCGGTGGCGGCGCTCATCACCAAGGCGACCGGCGTGGACCCCTACTTCGTGGGCAAGCCCAACCCGCTGATGATGCGCTCGGCGCTGCGCACCATCGACGCCCACTCCGAGTCGACGCTCATGATCGGCGACCGCATGGACACCGACGTCATCGCCGGACTGGAGGCGGGCCTGGAGACGGTGCTGGTCCTGTCGGGCTCGACGACGCGCGCGGAGGTCGAGCGCTTCCCCTACCGGCCGGACCACGTCTATGAGTCGGTGGCCCAGGTCGACCTGCTCTGACGCGTCGCCTCAGCCCAGCTCGGCGACGAGCTCGTCCTTGCTCATGCCCGTGCGACCTTTGACGTCGCGCTCCCGGGCCAGCTGGTACAGCTCGGCCTTGGTCATCGCCTCCAGCGGCCTGCCCGGGGCCGCCCCGCCGGGACCGCCGGTGGCCGGCGGGGGCGGGGTCTGGGCCGCACCAAGCGCCGTGGTCGCCGCTGGCTGGGCGGTGTGCTCCGTCCACGCCGTCGGGCCCTCCCGGGCGGCGCTGAGCTCGTCCTGGAAGCGGCGCATCTGCTCGCGCATCGGCTCGTAGAAGCGTTGCAGGCTGTCCTGGAGGCGGGCCATCTGCTGATCCAGTGTGGCCTCCAGCGTCGTCTGGAAGTCGTCCATCTGCCGCTGCAGGGGCTCGAGCGTCTGTTGCATCTCGGTCTGGAAGCGCTCCGTCTGGTCCAGGCGGGCTTCGAACTCGCGCATCTGCCGGTCCAGCTCGGCGGACAGTTCCGCCTGGAAGCGCTCCATCTGCCGGCGGATCGGCTTGAACGTCGCCTCCAGCTCGGCCTGGAGACGCTCGGTGTCGCGCAGGCGCGCCTGCAGCTGCTCCAGCTGGGCGCGCATGGATTCGTACATGGCCGCGAGCTCCGCGGTGAACTCCGTGGCCGACTCGCCGGCCTGCTCCGTCGCGTCCCGCAGCGACGCGGGGAAGGTCTCCCAGTAGCGGCGCAACGGCTCGTACGCCTGGAACAGCTGGTCGGCGTAGCGCTTCATGGGCTCATACGCCGCCAGCAGGTGCTCCTGGTACTGGCGGACGGGTGCCTGCAGTTGCTCGAAGAGACGGGCCCACTCCCGGAACGGCGTGGGAAGGTGTTCGGGGTCTGACATGTCGCGGCTCCTCGGCGACACCTGCGGATATCGAGGAACCTACCCGCGACTGCGGGGGGGGAACGCCCACCGGGCGCTACCGCCAGCGCAGGACGACGACGGTGATGTTGTCCGGCCCTCCCGCGGCGTTCGCGGCGGCCACCAGGTCCTCGCATGGCCGTTCCGCCGAGGCCGTGAGCACCTGGTCGATCTCGTCGTCGGTCAGCGGCTCGGTGAGCCCGTCGGAGCACAGCAGTAGCACGTCGCCGGGGCGCGGCGAGGGCGGCTCGACGGCGTCCACGAGCACGTCCTCGTCCAGGCCCAGGGCCTGGGTCAGCACACTGCGCTCGGGGTGGACGGCGGCCTCCTCCGGGCTCAGCAGGCCCTGCCGCACGAACCCCTCGACGAGCGTGTGGTCGGTCGTGACCCGCCGCAGTGGCTCGTCGCCGCGGCGCAGGTAGCCGCGGCTGTCCCCGACGTGCGCCAGGTACACGCGCTCCTCGTGCAGCAGCGCCGCGGTGAGCGTCGTGCCCATGCCGGCCTGGTCGGGCTCGGCCGCCGCGCGCTTGAGGATCTCGGCGTTGGCCTCCCGCGCGGCCTGGACCAGCGCGTCGCGCGCCTCGTCAGAGGTGGCGAACTCGTGCCCGTCGAGCCGGCTGACCACCTCGACGGCGATCGCCGAGGCCACCTCCCCGGCCGCGTGGCCGCCGAGCCCGTCGGCGACCGCGAACACCGTCGTACCCGCGAAGTAGCTGTCCTCGTTCTGCTCCCGCAACAAACCGACGTCGGTCGTTGCACAGGTCGTCACCGCCATGCGCGACATCCTCTCACGACTGGATGGCGGGCGCCGCCCCCGTTCGCGTCGCCCGGAGTGGCCCGACGCGCACCGCCCGGCGCGCACTGACCCGCGGGAAGCGCTCCGGGTGGACCACCGCGGCCAGGACCGCCGCCGCCGCCGCCACCACCGGCGTGCACCGGGAGAACAGTGCGCCGGCGTCGGTTGCCCAGAACCCTCCCCGCCGCAGCGCGCGCAGCTCCGCGGGGGCCGGGCGCTCCAGCAGCTCCCGGGCCTCGGCCACGGCGGCGTCGAGGCGGTAGCCGCAGGGCATGAACACGACCACGTCGGGGTCCGCCGCGGCGACCTCGTCCCAGGTGGCGCGACGGGACGGCTCGCCGGGCCCCGACAGGACGTTCTCACCGCCGGCGACCTCGACCAGCTCCGGCACCCAGTGGCCGCCGACGAACGGCGGGTCGCCCCACTCCAGGGCCAGCGCGCGCGGGCGCGGCGCCCCCGTCAGGCGCCGTGACACGTCCTCGAGCGCGGTGCGGACCCCCGC
>JALYGZ010000187.1 GCA_030776845.1 Actinomycetota bacterium | reverse complement strand
CCCCGCCCCCCAGCGCCCGCCCCAGGGCCAGACCTGCGACGGTGGCGGCGGCCGACGACCCCAGCCCCCGCTCCAGGGGGATGCGGTTGCGCACCCGCAGGCTCACGTCGGGCGGCGGTGTGCCCGCCCAGTCGCAGTAGGCCACCAGGGAGCGCCAGATGAGGTTGTCGTCGCCGGGCGGCAGCTCGTCGGCGCCCTCCCCCTCGGCGCGCACCCGGCGGTCCTGCCTGGGGGCGACGCGCACGGACAGGGCGAGGTCCAGCGCCACCGCCAGGGCGTCGAAGCCCGGGCCGAGGTTGGCGCTGGACGCGGGCACCTCGACGCCGAGGGCGGGGGGGTTCGTCACGTCGTGGCTCAACCGAGACCGAGGACGTCGGCGGCGGCGTCGACGTGGGGCGGGACCACCGGCGGGGTCGCCGCCCCCGACACCGCCCAGTCGGGCTCCTTGAGGCCGTGGCCGGTCAGGACGCACACGACCGTGGCGCCGACGGGCAGGGCGCCGGCGTCGGACAGCTGCAGCAGGCCCGCGACGCTGGCGGCCGAGGCCATCTCGGCGAACACCCCCTCGCGGGCCAGCAGGCGGTAGGCCTTGAGGATCCCCCGGTCGGTGACGGCCGTGATCGAGCCCCCGGACTCCGCCGCGGCGTCGACCGCCCGGGTCCAAGAGGCGGGGTTGCCGATGCGGATGGCCGTGGCGATCGTCGACGGCTCCTCGACCACCCGGCCCTGCACGATCGGCGCGGCGCCGGCGGCCTGGAAGCCCCGCAGCACCGGCAGGCGGTCGATGCGCCCGTCACGCAGGTACTCGCCGTAGCCCCGCCAGTAGGCGGTGATGTTGCCGGCGTTGCCCACGGGCATCACGTGCACGTCGGGGGCGCGGCCCAGGAAGTCGCAGACCTCGAAGGCGGCGGTCTTCTGGCCCTCGATGCGCAGCGGGTTGAGCGAGTTGACCAGGTCGACCGGGTACTTGTCGTCCAGCGTCCGGCAGAGCGCCAGCGCCTGGTCGAAGTTGCCGTCGACCTGGATCACGGTCGCCCCGTGCACGAGCGCCTGGGCCAGCTTGCCGTAGGCGATCCTGCCCCGGGGGATGAGCACCCCGCACGTCAGGTGCGCCTTGGCCGCGTAGGCCGCGGCCGAGGCCGAGGTGTTGCCCGTCGACGCGCAGATGACCGCCTCCGCGCCCCGCCGGGCGGCCGCGGAGATGGCCACCGACATGCCGCGGTCCTTGAAGGAGCCCGTGGGGTTGGTCCCCTCGAACTTCAGCCACACCGCGCACCCGGTGGCCGCCGACAGCTGGCCCGAGTGGATGAGCGGCGTCCCCCCCTCGCGCAGGGTCACCGCCGGGGTCGCCTCGTCGACGGGCAGCCACGCGCGGTACTCCTCCAGCACCCCCCGCCACTGCGCGCTCGTGGGCCCCGCGCGCCGCGGGGGGGTGGGCTCGGAGGCGGTGTGGCTCATCCGCGGCGCAGTCTATTGCGGGACCGCCCGCGACCTTCGCCGCGAACGGCGCGGCCGACTAGGTTAGGGCGATGGAGACCAGCGAGGTCCTTTCGGACGCCTTCGAGCGGATCCGGGAGGGCGTGCGGGACGTCACCGAGGGCCTCGACGCGGCGGTCCTGGCCCACCGTCCCGACCCCGAGGCCAACTCCATCGCCTGGCTGGTGTGGCACTCGACCCGGGTCCAGGACGACCACGTCTCACAGCTGGCGGGGCGTGGCCAGGCATGGATCGCAGAGGGGTGGGCGGACCGCTTCCACCTCCCCCTGGATCCCGGGGACACCGGCTACGGCCACACCCCCGGGCAGGTCGCGGCCGTGCAGGTGGACGGGCCGGACCTGCTCGTGGGCTACCACGAGGCTGTGACTCGACGCACGCTGGAGTACGTGGCCACGGTCGACGCCGACGAGCTCGACCGGATCGTCGACGACCGCTGGCACCCGCCGGTGTCGGCGGGGGTCCGTCTGGTCAGCGTGATCGCCGACGGGCTGGAGCACCTCGGCCAGGCGTCCTACGTCCGCGGCCTGGTGGAGCCCCTGGAGTCCCCCGATGGTCCGGACGCCGAGCTGACCACCTGAGCCCGAGGCGCGGCGTGCATGTGCGAGAGCTCGCCGAGGGCGAGACCGCGTTGGCGTACGGCGTCATGAGTCAGTTGCGTCCCGCATGGACCTCGGCCGAGGGGTTCGTCCGGGTAATCGACGACATCCAGCGTCCACAGGGGTATCGGCTCGTCGCCTCCTTCGACGAGGACGACCGGCTCGTATCGGTGCTGGGGTTCCGGTCGGGCCACTCGCTTGCCTGGGGGCGCTACTGCTACGTCGACGGCCTCGTCACAGCGGAAGGCGCTCGCGGGCGCGGTCACGCAGGCGCCTTGCTCGAGTGGCTGGCGGCCGAGGCGGCTCGCATGGGTTGCGGCCAGATCCACCTGGACTCCGGGACCCGGCGACACGCTGCTCATCGGCTTGTATCACTGAGAGAAGGCTTTGTCATCTCCTCCTTCCACTTCGCCAAGGAGTGCTGAGTCGCGGCAGGCGCGTCGGATTCGGCGGTCAGTGCGGCTCGTTGCCCGGTCGCCACTTGATGCCGCAGCCCATGCTCGGGTGCTGGTCGCCGGGCACCGGCCGCCCCTCCAGCACGGCATCCAGCGCGGCGCGGACGTCCCGCCCGGTGACGGGCTGGCCGTTGCCGGGCCGCGCGTCGTCGAGCTGGCCGCGGTAGACCAGCCGCCGGTCGGCGTCGAACACGAACGGGTCCGGCGTGCAGGCGGCCCCGTAGGCCTTGGCGACGTCCTGGCGCTCGTCGACAAGGTAGGGGAAGGAGTAGCCGGCGTCGCGGGCCTCCTCGACCATGCGGGCCGGGCTGTCGTCGGGGTAGCGCTCGTAGTCGTTGGCGTTTATGCCCACCACCGCAACCCCGCGGGCCTGGTAGTCGCGGGCCAGCGCGGCGATCCCGCCGCGGACGTGGCGCACGAAGGGGCAGTGGTTGCAGATGAACATGACCAGCAGGGCCGGGGCGTCCGTGAAGTCGTCCCGCGACCACACCGTGCCGTGGGGGTCGGGCAGGGAGAAGTCAGGGGCCTGCGTGCCCAGCGGCAGCATCGTCGAGGTCGCGGCCATGGATGAGCCTTTGCGCCCGGTGCGGTCGAATGTGGTCCACCATGGCATCCCGGCCGGCGGCTCTCCACCCCACCTGATCCGATGAGGAGCTTATTCGCCTCCCTGGTGGCCGTGCGCTGCTCGGATCACGCGAACGCCGCCAGGTGCACGGGTGACCGGTCGGCGCTCCAGCCCAGTCCGCTGCCGGTCAGATGATCGCTCTCCACGGTGATCTCCCGGCCCAGTCCCACTGCGTCGCCCCAGGACCAGTTGGCCTCGGCCAGGTGGCGCATGAACCGCCGGGCCCCCGCCGAGGGAGTAGCGGCGGGCTCGGCGCCCAGGGCCTCCACCGCGGAGCCGACAAGCAGGCTGTCGAAGTAGTCGGCGAACGTCGCCGCCCGGTCGAACAGCTCGACTCCGCGCACCGTGCCGCCGATGCCGACGACCACGCCGCGCTGGCCGGGCAGCGGGGCCAACCCCTGCGTCATCGACTCGACATCCGCCGTGCGGTGGTCGACCACGTCGGCGTAGGAGCTGGTGGCCGACGGCGCCGCCAGCCGCTGCTCATAGTCGGACACCGACGCCCACACTGCGGCCTGGTCGGCCAGGCGTCGGCCGTGGATCTTGGCCCGGTTCACCGAGGCGGTCTTGTGCCGGCGCAACGTCGGCGGACTGTGGTTGGCGCCCCGACGCGAGCGGCGGCGGTCACCCCACCGTCCCGCCTCGACGCAGGCGACGGGCACCGTCAGCGACCGCATGGCCGGCAGCAGCACCGACACGTTCAGCACACGGGTCTGCAGGCCCCCGGTGAGCACCTCCCCCTCGACCAGCAGCACCGGCGACGCGCCGTGGTTGTTGGCACGCAGCTGCGGAACGGCGGCCTCCTCCATCTCGTCAATGGTCAAAGCCTTGTCAGCCTCGGCGGCGGGCCCGGTGACGTAGCCGCCGTCGGCCTCCGGATGCTCGGTCCACAGCGGAAAGAGCGTGAGTGCGCCCCGGTTGATCGGAGCGCCGACATGAATGCGTGTGCGCGCCATTGCCTCCCCTTGCCGTTCGTGAACTCACTGTCACACGCACCTGTGACATCACGCCGCGGCCAGGTGAGCCACCGTTCGATGGTGCAGGCGCCGGCGGGGCGGCCCCGCTCAGACCTCCCCACCCTCGACGCGCATCACGCTGGGGACGCTGCGGACGCTGGGCAGTTCGCGAAGGGCGTGCAGGGTCGCCTGCACATCGCGCTCGCGGGCCGCGTGGGTGATGAGCAGCAACTGCGCTGAGTCGCCGGACCCCTCCTGCCAGACGCTCTTGATCGACACGTCGTGGTCGCCGAAGGCCCCGGCGATGCGCGCGAGGACCCCGGGCTGGTCGGCGACCTCCAGGCGCAGGTAGTACTGGACCGTCGTCTCGTCGAACGGCCGCAGCCTCCCGGGGCCGGGCCGGGCGCCATTGACCTTGCGCTCGCCCGACAGCAGGGCGCGCGCCACAGTCACGACGTCGCCCACGACGGCGCTGGCCGTCGGCAGGGAGCCCGCCCCGCGCCCGTAGAACATCAGCTCCCCCGCGGCCTCGGCCTCGACGAAGACCGCATTGAACGACTCGCGCACGCTGGCCAGCGGGTGGGTGGCCGGGACGAGCGCGGGGTGGACCCTCGCCCCGACCCCGCCGCCGGTGTCCTCGGCGATCGCGAGCAGCTTCACGACGTAGCCCATCCGCCGGGCGTGGACGATGTCGTCGGCGGTGACGCGGGTGATGCCCTCGCGGTAGACGTCACCGGCGACGAGGCGGGTGTCGAACGCCAGGGAGGCCAGGATCGCCGTCTTCGCCGCCGCGTCGAAGCCCTCCACGTCGGCCGCCGGGTCCCGCTCGGCGTAGCCCAGCCGCTGGGCCTCGCCCAGCGCGTCGCCGAAGCCCACCCCCTCCTCGGTCATCTGCGTGAGGATGTAGTTGGTGGTGCCGTTGAGGATGCCCAGGACCCTGCGGACGCGGTCGCCGGCCAGCGACTCGCGCAGCGGCTTGATGATGGGGATCCCCCCGGCCACGGCCGCCTCGTACTCCAGGCGCCCGCCCTTGGCGTCGGCCAGCTCGAGCAGCTCCGGCCCGAGGGTGGACACGAGCTCCTTGTTGGCGGTGACCACGCTCTTGCCCGCCGACAGCGCGGCGGCGATGAGCCCCCGCGCCGGCTCGATCCCGCCCATCACCTCGACGACGATGTCGACGTCGGGGTCGTCGACGACCTCGCGCGGGTCGGTGGTCAGGCGGGGCACCTCGACATCCCGGTCGCGCGACCCCGTCCGCACCGCCACCGGCCCCAGCGACAGGCGCGCGCCCAGGCGGCCGGCGATGCGGTCCGCGTGCTCGGTCAGGATGCCCACGACCCCCGAGCCCACGATCCCGCAGCCCAGCAGCCCCACCGCGACGTGGTCCTCTCTCATCGGGTGAAGTGTAGGCACCCCGCCACCCCGT
>JALYGZ010000186.1 GCA_030776845.1 Actinomycetota bacterium | reverse complement strand
GGGCTGCTGCACGACGACGGGACCCGGCTGCGGCTGCCGCCCCGCGCCCGGGCTCTGGCCGGCGAGGTGACCGCCCGCCTGGCCGTCGGTCCGTAGGGGTCCGCGGGCGCGTGGTCGGCCGGGCGCCGGGGGCGCGACGGGTACCATCGCGGGCACGGATCGACAGCCGGTGATTGCGAGGAGCGCGGACACGGGCGACGAGGGGGTGACGTCATGCTCGGGCTCGAGGACCGCAAGGCGGCCATCCTCAAGGCGATCGTGCAGGACTATGTGCGCACGGGGGAGCCGGTGGGCTCCAAGCGCCTGACCGAGGACTGGGGCCTGGGCGTGAGCTCGGCCACCGTCCGTGCGGACATGGGCGCCCTGGAGGACGCCGGGCTCATCACACAGCCGCACACCTCCGCCGGGCGCATCCCCACCGACCGGGGGTACCGCTTCTTCGTCGACACGCTGGACCACACCGGACCGCTGGACCAGCCCCAGGCGGCCGCCCTGCAGAAGATGCTGCTCGGCTCGGCCGACCTGGAGGAGCTGCTCCGGCGCACCAGCACGGTCCTGTCCCGCCTGACGTGCCTCGCCGCGCTCGTCGTCGCCCCCCGCCTGGACCGCAGCACGCTGCGTCACATCGAGCTCGTGCAGCTGGCGCCGACGAGCGTCCTTGCGGTGCTGATCGCCGACACCGGCCGGGTCGACAAGCGCATGCTCGACCTGGACGTCGCCGTCGCCGCTCACGACGTGCAGCGGGCCAGCTACGCGGTCAACGAGTCGGCCGCCGGCCTGCACCTGTCCCAGGCACCCGACGTCATCGCCGGCCTGGCCGAGGGCGCCCCGACCGAGGTGCGCGACCTCGTGGCCGCCGTCTCCGGGGCGGTCCGGGCCGGTCTGGCCGGCGACCCCCGCCAGGAGCAGCTGTACGTGGGCGGGACCGCCAACATCGCCGGGTCGGGCGCCTTTGAGCGCGTCGAGCAGGTCAAGCGGGTCTACGAGATGCTCGAGGAGCAGGTCGTGGTGCTGCGCACGCTGCGCGAGGTGCTGCAAGAGGACGACCCGGCCGTGGGCATCGGTGCCGAGCTGCCGCTGGTGGAGTTGACCGCCTGCTCGGTCGTCGCGGCCAGCTACGAGGCCGGCGACGCGGGGGGCTCGATCGGCGTGCTGGGCCCCACGCGCATGGACTATCCCCGGACGCTGGCGGCCGTCCAAGCGGTAGCCTCGTCTCTGGAGACGGCGCTCGCCGAGCTGACCGGCGGGCGGGGCGAGCCGCTGCCCGAAGCCGACGGGGGCTGACCGCCGGCCCGCCGTCCACCGACCGAGACCCAAGGACTGCGCACGTTGCGTGACCTGTACGAGATCCTCGGCGTCGACCGCGACGCGAGCGAGGAGGACATCAAGCGCGCGTACCGCCGACTGGCCCGCTCGCGCCATCCCGACACCGGCGGCGACGAGGCCTCCTTCAAGGAGCTGACGGCGGCCTACGAGGTGCTGAAGACGCCGGAGACGCGGGCCAACTACGATCGCTTCGGGGACCCGCGCGGCCCCGGTGGCGGCATGGGCGGTGATCCGTTCGGCGGCTTCGGCGACCTCAGCGACCTCATCGACAGCTTCTTCGGCGGCTTCGGCGCCGGCCCCCGGGGCCCGACGCGCTCCGGGAGGCAACCGGGCCGCGACGCTCTGGTCGACGTGTCGGTCACCCTGGAGGAGGCGTCGTCGGGGGTTCGTCGCGAGGTCGACGTCACCGTCCTGCGCGGCTGCGAGACGTGCGGCGGCTCCGGGGCGGCGCCGGGGACCAGGCCGGTCCGGTGCGCCAACTGCGACGGCGCCGGCGCCGTCCAGCAGGTGACTCGCAGCGTCTTCGGGCAGATGCTGACGTCGACGGTCTGCCCCCGCTGCGGCGGGACCGGCACCATGATCCAGACGCCCTGTCCGGAGTGCTCGGGCCAGGGGCGCCGCCGTCTGACCGAGCAGGTCACCGTCGACGTGCCGCCGGGAGTCGACGACGGCACCAGGCTGCGTCTGAGCGGCCGGGGGGAGGGGGGCCACCACGGTGCCCGGGCGGGCGACCTGTACGTGCGGATCCGGGTCGCCCCGCACGACATCTTCCAGCGTGACGGCAACGACCTGCACTGCGAGGTGGACGTGCCGATGGTGCAGGCGGCGCTCGGCGCGGAGCTGCAGCTGCCGATGCTCGACGGCGACCACGAGTCGGTGCGCGTACCGCCCGGGACGCAGAGCGACGACATCGTGACGCTCCGCCGGCGCGGGATGCCTCGCCTGTCCGGCGGCGGGGCGCGCGGCAACCTGCATGTCCACTTCCGCGTCCGCACCCCCACGGACCTCACGGCCGAGCAGGAAGAGCTTTTGCGTGCCCTGGCGGAGCTGCGCGGCGAGGACGTCCCCGCGCACGGCCGGGGGCTGTTCAGCCGGCTCAAGG
>JALYGZ010000185.1 GCA_030776845.1 Actinomycetota bacterium | reverse complement strand
GGCTGAGCCCGCGGCCGCGGGGCGGGCGGCTCAGCCGCGCTCGGCCTCGGACTCCAGGGCGTCGCGCCGGGCGCCGATGTCGGCCAGCACGGGCGCGATGACCCCCCGGGCCGACATCGTCTCCAGCAGCCGGCCCAGCACCCCGGCCGCCTGCGCGCTCTCGCCGTCCCGGAGGAGCAGCCGGCTGTAGCCGTCGACACGCCGCTTGAACGGGATGTGACCGAACGTCTCAGCGGCGGCGCCCATGTCGTCGTCCAGCGCGGCGGACAGCTCCTGGCGCGCCGCCTCGACGTCGGGCTCGGTCGTCGCGATGCGCGCGGTGCCCTCGGCCAGGCCGGTCGCCCCCTCGGGCGCCTCGATCTGCAGCCGCTTGCCGCTGCTGGCCAGCGGGGCGCCCAGCGCGTAGCGCGCGTGCCGGGCGACACGCCGGTCGGGCAGCCGCTCAGCCACCTCGTGCAGCGTGTCGTTGGCTCCGTCGAGCACCCGGCTGCCGGAGAAGGCCAGGGCGCGCCCGACGTCGTCGGAGAAGAAGTCCTGTGCCAGGTACTCCTCCTCGTAGGAGCGCGGCGGCGCCACCCGCACCACCAGCGGTTGGGACACGACGTCCTCGTCCTCCAGGTGGAGGGCGATCTGGACCAGGTACTTGCCGGGCTCGGCGAAGTCCCAGCCGTTCAGGCCGGCCGACACGAACAGCGACTCGTACAGCGACTCGCCGGCGCCCAGGACCTGCTCGTCCGGCTGGCGGCAGTACCGGGCGAAGGGGCGGAACCGCCTGGCCGGGCTCCCCCGCTTCTTGACGATCACGGTCAGGTCGTCCGACGCCGCCAGTCGTGAGGCGTCCACGACCTGGGGACGGCCGGAGACGTTCTCCAGCTTCAGCTCCACCCGCACGGGCTCGAGCCACTCGAACTCCATCCTGGGGCGGTTGACGCGCACGTGGAGTGCGAACGTCGGCTCCGCGGACACGGCCGCCTGCTCGAAGCCGTGGTGGTCGAACCAGTCGGCGTTGCCCATCTCCACGAAGCGCCCCGGGGCGTGCCGCAGGAACAGCAGCTCGGCGTCGCTGAAGCGGTACTCGAAGTCGGCGAAGAACGCCGTCTGACCGCCGGCGACGCGGAACGGGTAGTTCATGGGGCTGCGCGCCTCAGGCTCGTCGACCAGCGGCAACCAGGCGACGCCGAGGCTCTTCTGCCAGGAGTGCGCCAGATTGAACGCGTGCCCCATCTCGTGCACGGCCGTCCAGAAGCGCATCCGCCGGATCCAGGCCGCGGGGTTGGCGTCACCGGTCGGCGCCTGGGAGATGAAGGAGTCGTTGAACAGCGCCGTGCCCTGACGGTGGTTGGGGCCGATGTCGTCGAACATGATGCCGCCCAGGCTGGGGCCGCTGTCGTGCAGGGCGGCGAACAGCGTCCACAGCGACCACTGCGGAACGTTGGCGAAGCGCGACCAGTAGACCTGCATCGCGTCGTGCATCTCCTGGTCGCTCCACCGCACGTCCGGACCGGCCTCCGCCAGGGGGATCACCGAGTCCTGGGATGTCTTGCGCACGTCGAAGCCGGCGCGGGAGAAGATTCTCTCGATGGACAGGTCCTCCCGGGGCAGGGTCGCCGGCCGGTTGGGGTGCGCGTGGGTGTCGATCACGGTCGTGGGCGTGGTGCCCTGCACGGCGTCGTACTCGAACTCGACCTGGTGGAAGCGCCTGGAGGCGAAGCGGTAGAGCCGCACCCTGGGCGCGCCCGCACCCGTGAACACCACCCGGGCCCGGCGGTGATGCGGGAAGTGGCTGCGGTGGACGGCGACCCGCACGGCGGTGTGCCGTAGCAGGTTCGGGTCGCCGTTCTTGTAGAAGATGCTCCCGCTCCAGGCGCGCGGTGCCGTCCGCCTGAGCCTGGCGATCCAGTGCAGCCGGGAGGTGATACCCGACTGGATGCGCCCGCTGACGACCATCTGCGGGTAGTGACCGTCGACGTCCAGCCGCAGGCGCTCGAAGACGCGGGCCGACGTCGAAGCCGGCTCCGCGGGGTCCCAGTCCGGCTCGGCCTCGTCCAGGTCGATCTGCTCGTCGATCTCATCGGCGTCATCGGCAGTGACCCCCAGCCGGACGTCGGCGTCCAGGCCGGCGGCGTGCGAGGTCCCCCGGCGCACGTACAGCCCGCTGACGGGCGCGACGGCGGCCTCGGCCGGCTCTCCGTCGAGAGGGATGGGCTCCGGCTGCATTGTCCTCGGCTGCTGTGGACCCTCGTCGATCGTGGTCATATGAATCCTCCTGCGGAACGGCGCCACCCCGATGACGCGTCAGACATAGCCGAACGGCTCCGAGGCCACCCGCCACCGCGCCCCGCCGTCGGGTACCAGCGAGATGCCGACCCAGGTCGGGCCGGCGACCTCCACATGGCGGGCCACGGGGTTGTCGCGACCCGTCAGCCGGCACTCGACCAGATGGCGACCGGGGGCGACCTCGACGTCGAACGACTTGGCCAGACCGATCTGCAACCTCGTGCGCACGTCCGGATCGGAGAACACCTCGCGGCCGTCGACGAGGACGACCACCCCCTCTCCGCCGAACCCCTCCTGGAGCGCGACGTGCAGCGACGCCACGGCGCTACACGGCGAACCGAAGCCCGCGACCGCCCGTCGGCATGCCGGGCACCTGCCACCCACGCCGACCGGCCGACGTGAAACTCAACAGGACGCGAATACACATCAGCTTGTTTCCACATCATTCGCCCCGGCCGCGACCACCATGCACACAATGCTCCTCGCGGCGCAAGGGGTTGGCGTGCGAAAGCCAGGTGAACACGGCGTGATGCTCTCCGATCGAGCCGCGCGGCGGCTTCGGCTGGGCGCGCAGCGGCTGCACCGGCCGGAGCCCGACAGACCGGTCGTGGACCTCGTCCGGCGCCTGTGCGGCGTCCAGGCGCAGGCCCTGGCCGGTGACGGCGTGGGCGCACAACCGGAACTGGCCCTGCGGGCGCGCGGCGCCGGCCTGACCCGGGGCCAGGTCGACCGGGCCCGGCTGTCCGAGCGCTCCATCGTGTGGACGTGGGCGATGCGCGGCACCCTGCACCTAGTGGCCGCGGACGACCTCGGGTGGCTGCGTCCGCTGGTCGCTGCGGCCCTCCGCGCCGAGACCGACGACCTGGCCCGCTTCCACGGCCTTCCCGGTGAGCTCGTCCTGGCCGGGCCCGGCGGCGGCTGAGGTCACTCCAGGAGCAGCGCAAGGGCGGCGTGGTCGGCGTCGCCCTCGCCGCGACCTTCCAGCGCCACGAACTGCTGGTGGACCAGCGCCGTGGCCGGCACCGGCGTGGCGAGCGACCGGGCGAGCGCCAGCGCGGCGTCGAGGTCCTTGCGGTGCAGGCTGGCCCTGCCACCGGGCGCGAAGTCGCGCTCGAGCATACGTTGCCCGTGCGCCTCCAGCACTGTGCTGGCGGCGAAGCCGCCCAGTAGCGCCCGGCGCACCGTGGCCGGGTCGACGCCCGCCTTGGACGCCACCGTCAGCGCCTCGGCCACCGCCTGGATGGTGACGCCCACGACCATCTGGTTGCACAGCTTGCAGACCTGCCCTGAGCCGGACGGGCCGACGTGCACGACCTGACGAGCGAGGACGTCAAGCGCCGGCCGGCAGTGCTCCACGACGTCGCCGTCCCCACCGACCATGATGGACAGGTCGCCGTCGGCGGCGCCTTTGACCCCGCCGCTGACCGGCGCGTCGAGCATGTGCGCGCGACGGTCCGCCACGGCCTCGGCCAGCTTCACGGCCTCCCCCGGGTCGATGGAGCTCGTGTCGACCAGGACCGCGCCGGGCGCCATGCCCTCCAGGACCCCGCCGCTGCCGGTGACGACCTGTCGGACGACGGGTGCGTCGGGCAGCATCGTGAAGACGGCGGCAGCACCGTCGGCGGCCCCGGCGGGGCTGTCCGCGCCGGTGGCCCCCTGGCCCACCAGCTCGTCCACCGGCTCCCGGCTGCGGTTGTGGACCTGCACGCAGAAGCCGGCGCCCAGCAGCCGGCGGGCCATGGGACGCCCCATCGCGCCCAGCCCGACGAAGCCGA
>JALYGZ010000184.1 GCA_030776845.1 Actinomycetota bacterium | reverse complement strand
GCGTGGCGCCGCCGTTCCGGCGGGGGTCGCCGGCGCTTCACGCGGCGCGGGAGCGCCTCGCGGCGGGCTCGCCGGACCCGGCTGAGGACCTGACCGGCCACTAGCATCGGGTCCATGTCACCGCTGAGCGTCTGTGTCTACTGCGCCTCCAGTGAGCGCGCCGACCCGTCGCGCCGTCGCGTCGCCGCCGAGCTGGGACGGGCGATCGCCGCGCGCGGCTGGCGCATGGTCTACGGCGGTGGCAACGTCGGCCTGATGGGCGAGGTCGCCAGGGCGGCGCTGGCCGCCGGGGCGCATGTGACCGGGGTCATCCCCCATCGACTGGCCGACAGGGAGATCGCCCTGGAGGCGGTGACCGAGCTCATCCGCACCGACACGATGCGCGAGCGCAAGGCGATCATGGACGAGCGCAGCGACGCGTTCGTCGTCCTGCCCGGCGGCATCGGCACGCTGGAGGAGCTCATCGAGATGATCACGCTCAAACAGCTCGCGTACCACGACCGGCCCGTGGTCGTGGTGGACGCCGACGGCTTCTGGGACCCGCTGCTCGCGCAGCTGCGCCGCATGGTCGCCGACGGCCTGGCCGCCCCGGCGGTGCAGGACCTGTACGTGGTCGTCCGCGACGTGCCCGAGGCGGTCGAGGCCCTGAACGGCGCGGTCCCGTCCGCGCCGCCTCGGTCCGAGCGCGTGGCCCTGGAGGCCGCTCCCCCGACGCACCACAGCTAGCGGCCGGCGCCCCCGCCCACCGCCCACAGGGGACCGCCCCGGCCGCACGGGCCTGACACAGGCCACGGCTACGCTGGCGAAGTCGGAGTGGAGGGAGGCGCCCCCCGGTGCTACCGTGCCGGGATCGCCGCCGTCCTGCTTCCCCCGGTCGTCGGGCCGGGCGGGGGCCGCTTTCAGACCATGGGATGGTCCATGCGCACGTATGAGCTGATGATGATCACGCGGGGCTTGCTCGACGAGACCGCGGTGTCCGCCACCGTCGACCGCTTCACCAAGCTGATCGGCGACCAGGGCGGGTCCGTGGAGCGGGTCGACCACTGGGGCAAGCGCCCGTTCGCTTACGAGATCGACCACATGACCGACGGCTATTACACCGTCGTCGACCTGCGGATCGACTCGCCGGGGCTGGCCGAGGTGGAGCGGCAGCTGCGCCTGACCGACGAGGTCGTGCGCCACAAGGTCGTGCGCCCCGGCGTGCGCGTCAAGCGCGTGTCCTAGCCACTCGGGCGGCAGGCAGGAACGCACAGGAGGAGCCCCGTGGCGACGGAGAACCAGATCACCCTCGTCGGCAACCTGACCGACGACCCCGAGCTCCGCTACACCCCCTCGGGGGTGGCGGTGGCGAACATGCGCGTGGCCGTCAACCGGCGCATCCGCAACCGCGACACCAATGAGTGGGAGGACCGCACCGACGGCTTCTTCAACGTCAACGTCTGGCGGGACTACGCCGAGAACGCCGCCGAATCGCTGGGCCGTGGCACCCGCGTGCTCGTGACCGGTCGGCTGATCAGCCGGTCGTGGGAGGACCGCGAGGGCCAGACCCGCTGGGTCACCGAGGTCGAGGCCGACGAGGTCTGCCCCAGCCTGCGCTGGGCGACCGCCAAGGTCTCGAAGGTGTCACGCGGCGGCGGGGGCCGCGCCGCCGCCGCCGGGCACGGTGGCGCGCCACCGCCTGCGGCTCCCCCCTCCACCGACGACGTCCCGTTCTAGCGACCACCGCCCACAAGGAGCGCCCCATGCCCCCACGTGAACGCAAGCCCAAGCGCAAAGAGGACTACTTCGCCAAGAACCACGTCGAGTACATCGACTACAAGGACGTGGCGCTGCTGAAGAAGTTCATCAGCGACCGGGGCAAGATCCGCGCGGGTCGCGTCACCGGCACGAGCCCGCAGTACCAGAAGCAGCTGGCCGCGGCGATCAAGAACGCCCGGGAGATGGCGCTGCTTCCCTACACCAACCGCTAGCAGCGGCCCGTCGCATGCAGGTCATCCTCAGACAGGACGTGGCCAACCTCGGCCGGACCGGCGACGTCGTCGGCGTCGCCGACGGCTATGCGAACAACTACCTCGTGCCCCGCGGCCTGGCCATGCGCGCCACGAGGGGGGCCATCAAGGACGCCCAGGTAATGCGGGCGGCCCGCCGCGAGCGGGAGGCCCGCACGTTGGGCGAGGCCCAGGAGCTCAAGGCCCGGCTCGAGGAGCGTCCGGTCGAGGTGCCCATGATGGCCGGCGAGGACGGCACGCTGTACGGCTCGGTCGGCAACACCGTGGTGGCCCGGGCCGTCGCCGACCAGCTCGGCGTCACCGTCGACCGGCGCCGGATGCCCATGGAACGACCCCTGAAGCAGCTCGGCACCCATGAGGTGGACGTGCGGCTGCAGCCCGAGCTGTCGGCGACCCTCACCGTGGAGGTCGTCC
This sequence comes from Actinomycetota bacterium, assembly GCA_030776845.1. Taxonomy (GTDB): domain Bacteria; phylum Actinomycetota; class Nitriliruptoria; order Euzebyales; family Egibacteraceae; genus JAHWKQ01. The sequence continues at coordinate 2,012 of JALYGZ010000184.1, read as the reverse complement.
GAGCGCAGTGACACAAGGAGGCCCTCGTTGGCTGTCCAGCCCCACGAGGTCGGCGCTCCTTCCCCCGCCGCACCGCACCACGGCGCCCTGACGGCGCACCAAGACCGGGTTCCGCCGCACGATCTGGACGCGGAGGTCAGCGTCCTCGGCAGCATGCTGCTGTCGCGGGACGCCATCGCCGAGGTCAGCGAGTTCATAGGCGCGGACGACTTCTACCGCGGGGCCCACCGGACCATCTACGAGGCGGCCCGCGCCCTGTACGACCGCGGCGAGCCCGCTGACGCCGTCACGGTGGCCGACGAGCTGAGCCGGCGGGGCCGCCTGGACGACGTCGGCGGGCGGGTGGCCCTCGCCGACATCCTCGGCCGGGTGTCCACGCCCGCCAACGCCCCGTACTACGCGCGCATCGTGGCGGGTCGGGCGCTGCGCCGCCGGCTCATCGACGTGGGCACGACGATCGCCCGGCTGGGCTTCTCCGACGACGTCGCGCCCGAGGACGCGGTCGACTCCTCCGAGGCGCTCGTCTTCCGGGTCGCCCAGCAGGGCCGGCTCAGCGAGCTGGTCTCGATGAAGGACCTGCTCAACGAGACGTTCGAGCAGATCGAGCGCCTCCACGAGCAGGACTCGGCGATCACCGGCCTGCCCACGGGCTTCGTCGACTTCGACGAGCTCACGGCCGGTCTACAGCCGTCCAACCTGGTGATCCTGGCCGCCCGGCCCGCGATGGGGAAGTCCACTATGGTCACCAACATGGCGACGCACGTCGCCGTGGAGCAGCGCAGACCGGTCGTCCTGTTCAGCCTGGAGATGTCGCGCATGGAGCTGGTCATGCGCATCCTGGCCGGGCAGGCCCGCGTCGACAGCGACCGGCTGCGGACCGGCCGGCTGCGCGACCCCGACTGGCCCAAGCTGTCTCAGGCGATCGGCCGGCTGGCCGAGGCGCCGCTGTTCATCGACGACACGCCGGGCATCAACCTCATGGAGATCCGCTCCCGCTGCCGGCGGCTCAAGCAGCGCCACGGGCTGGACCTGGTCATCCTCGACTACCTGCAGCTGATGGAGTCCCACCGGCGCGTCGACAGCCGGGTGCAGGAGGTCGCCGAGCTCAGCCGAGGCCTGAAGGTGCTGGCCAAGGAGCTGGACCTGCCCGTGATCGCGCTGTCCCAGCTCAACCGCAAGCCCGAGGACCGCACCGACCGGCGACCGCAGCTGTCGGACCTGCGCGAGTCCGGCTGCCTGACCGCCGACACACGGGTGCGGCGGTGTGACACCGACGTCGAGGTGACGCTCGAGGCGATGCTGGAGTCCGGTGAGCGCGACGCGCCCGTCTGGACCGTCGATCGGCACCTGCGGCTCGTGCCCGCCACGATGAGCCATATCTTCCCCAGCGGGGTCAAGCCGGTGTTCCGCCTGGCGCTCGCCTCCGGCCAGGAGGTCAAAGCCAGCGCGAACCACCCCTTCCTGACGGTGGACGGCTGGCGGCGGCTGGACGAGCTGGCGGTGGGCAGCCGGGTGGGTGTCCCCGGGGGAGCGGGCGCCTGTGGAGTCGGCTGGGAGCCGGTGGAGCGCGTCGATCCCCTGGGTGAGGAGCCGGTCTTCGACGCGACCGTGGACGGCACGCACAACTTCGTGGCCAACGGGACGGTTGTGCACAACAGCATCGAGCAGGACGCGGACATCGTCTCGTTCATCTACCGCGACGACGTCTACAACCCCGACAGCGACTCGGCCGGCGAGGCGGAGCTGATCGTCGCCAAGCACCGCAACGGGCCGCTGCGAACCGTCCGCCTGGCGTTCATCGGGAACCACTCGCGCTTCGCGAACATGGCGCGCGGCATGGGCCCGACCTCGATGTGAGGGGTTGGATCTAGGGAGCCGCGCCTTCTCCCGGTGGGGCCCACGCGCAGTGGATGGTGCGCCGAGCGTAGGGCAGCCCGAACCAGGCGTAGGCGCTGACGTCCACGTCGTAGACCCGGGCGGGGCTGGGGCGCCCGCCCGCGGGCGGGCCGCCG
>JALYGZ010000183.1 GCA_030776845.1 Actinomycetota bacterium | reverse complement strand
GCGACCATCCGCGGGTCGGGCGGCTCGCCCAGGTGCCAGTCGCCGGTGCCGGCGGAGTCGACCTGCACCCAGTCGGCCAGTCCGGCCTCGGCCAGCGACTCGCGCAGGGCGGCCTCGGCCGCGGGGGAGCGGCAGATATTGCCGAGGCAGACGAGCAGGATGCGCACGCCGCGGGCGTCAGCCACCGGGGATCGCCCGACCGGCGCCGACGACGCTGCGGACGGTGCCGGCGACGTCGCCCGCGACGACGGTGCCGTCACCGCGGACGGTGCCGTCGGCGGCGAGCGGCACGAGCGCGAGCGCCACCCACACGGTGTCCAGGGGCGCGGCGCTGGTGATCTCGCCGCGCTTACCGTGTGCCTCCATCACGTCGCCGGCGCGCACCGGCCCGGTGAATTCCACGACCGCCAGCGCGCGCCGGGGGCGGCCCAGGTTGTAGATCTTGGCGATCGACTCCTGGCCGGGGTAGCAGCCCTTGCGCAGGTGGACGTGCGTGGGCAGCAGCCCCAGCTCCTGGGTGCGCCGGCCCGGCGCGATCTCCGAGGCCCACGCCGGTTCCCCGGCGGCGATGCGCCACGCCTGCCAGTCGGCCTCAGAGGCCGTCGGCAACCCCAGGCGCTCCAGCCGGTCGGCCACCCACCCCGGCGGGCCCAGCAGGTCCACACCCCCGGAGCGGTCCCGGAGGAGCAGGCCCTCGCCGGACGCGGCGGCGGTCATAGGCTCGGTGGGGGCGCCGGGCACGTCCATCGCCGCGGGCGCCCGCAGGCTGGCCAGCGCCCACCGGCCGCTGTCGTCGGCCGCCTCGACCTGCAGCAGGAAGCGGTAGCGCTCCAGCGCCTCGGCGAGGCCGGCGGCCACGTCGGGCGGCGTGACGAGCAGCACGTCGGCGTCTCGCACCACCGCCCTGCCCGACGCCAGGGGATTGCCCTTGGCGTCGAGGTACAGGAAGTCGGCCACCGTGCCCGCGGCGGCGTCCGACAGGTGCTGGGTGAGCAGGGTGTGCAGGTACTGCAGACGGTCGGGACCGGTGACGCGCACCACCCCCGCCGGCCGGGTCACGCTCGCGGGTCGGTCGGTCAGCAGGGCCATGCGACGAGTGTGCCGACCCCCGCGGGTGCGCGCATCCGTTGCCTGCGCCCCGCAACGGTGTCATGCTGTCGCCACGACGGAAAGGAGGTGGTCCACGCAATGAGTTCTGATTGTTCGTGTGTGACTGTCGAGGTGATGAGGCGCTAGGGCCTCCTCCGGTCAACCACCACACAGGGCATCCGACCGGCGACGTTCGGAGGCCCGGCGAATCCAACCTCGTCACCCGCTCAGCCGTCTGTGGGCCTCGTCACACCCACCCACCCGGTCGCCCGTTGGAGGGCGCCGGGGATGAGCAGTAGACGGCGAGTGTTGGATGCCGCGTCGCCTCGGGCTCCACGCGGGCCCGGGGCGACTGCGTTCCCGTCCCCTCACCTCCGCACGCGGACCGTCCGACCGCTACCAGGCGATGACCGCGTCGGCGGACCGCAGCAGGGCGGCGGCCCACTCTGCGGTGACCGGGCGGACCCCGTCGACCAGCGCCGCGGAGCCCAGCCCCCGGCCCACCAGGTCCTCGCGCGCCACTAGCACCCCGATGCCGCTCTCGACCAGGCCCCGCAGGTCCTGGCCGCCGGCCGCGGGCGGCAACGGCACACCCGCCAGCTCGCCGGGGCGCACGAGCCCCCCGGCCACGGCGAGCTCGACGGCCTCCCCGCGCAGCAGGACGGTCAGCTCGATGTCCTCCGCGACGGCGTAAGCGTTGGCCTCCAGCGCCGGCTCGACCGGGCGCAGCGCCGCCGACGCCCGCCGCAGGACGCTCACGACCCGGCGGGTCATGCCGGTCCCTGACCGGCGACGCTGAGCACCACGTCGGCCTGGGACACGAAGCGCCACAGGTCCCCGTGGTCGCCGGGCACGACGCCCGGGACCTGGCGTTCCAGGACACCCAGGCGACGCGCGGCGCCGGCGTCCACGACCCAGTCCAGGGTCCCGCCGTGCAGGCCGCGCCGCAGCAGGGCCGCGACGGCGGCCGCGACCTCGCCCTCGCCCGACGACAGCGCCACCGCGTCGTCGTGGGCGAACACGGCGACCCGGTGCCCGCGGGCCAGGATCCGGTCGGCCAGCTTCAGGGCGGTCGCGTTGGTCTCCGTCGAGCCGCCCAGCGACAGCAGCAGGGCGACCCGGCGCGCCGTCACAGCCAGACCGCCCGGTCGGCGTCCTCGGTCACCGCGCCGGCCACCTCATCGAGGTCGACGACAGTGACGCCGTCCACCACGGCGCCGTCGGGCAGCGCGCGACGGGCGACCGCGTCGTCGTGCACCGAGACCCCGACGCCGGCGTCCATCGCCGTGGCCACCCGGGCGGTGTCGTGGTGACCGGGGCGGGCGAGCGCGGCGGCGCTGTCCAGCAGCACGACGCGGACGTCGTCGCCGTCGGCCGCCCAGGCGGTCGCCAGCTCGAGCGCCCAGCGGGCGTCGTCAGAAACGAGCACGGTGACGCGCATCAGCGGCCCTTGCGGATGAGCAGCCGGATGGCGGGGCGGCCGGTGTGGTCGGCGAACCGCTCGACGGCCAGCAGCTGGTGACCGGCCCGGTCGGCCCAGCGCGCGAACGCCGCCGGTGACCCCGGCCCCTCGGTGAGCACCTCGAGCATCTCCCCGGCGCCGAGCGCGACGATCGAGCGCATCGCCCCTACCACCCCGGCCTCCCGGGGCATCCCGCGGGTGTCCAGCCGCTGGGTGGCCACCTGGTCGGACCGGGCGGCGGGGCCCGCCGGGCGGACCCGCCAGACC
>JALYGZ010000182.1 GCA_030776845.1 Actinomycetota bacterium | reverse complement strand
ACACCGCCGTCCTGGAGGAGATGAGCGAGTCGCTGGGCGACCGCATCCGCACGCTGCGCCGGCAGGTCCACGACTGGGCCGGCCACGAGTTCAGCCTCGACTCGCCCAAGCAGTTGCAGGCCGTGCTCTTCGACGAGCTGGGCCTGTCCAGGACCAAGCGGATCAAGACGGGCTACTCGACCGACGCGGCGGCGCTCAGCTCGATCGTCGACAGCCACCCCATCGTCGCGCCGCTGCTGGAGTACCGGGAGGTCTCCAAGCTCAAGAGCACCTACGTCGACGCGCTGCCGCCCCTGGTGGACCAGCGGACCGGGCGCATCCACCCGGAGTTCAACCAGACCGTCGCCGTCACCGGCCGCCTGTCGTCGCAGCACCCCAACATCCAGAACATCCCCATCCGCTCGGTGACCGGGCGCGAGATCCGGCGCGCGTTCGTCCCGGGGCCCGGCTGCGCGTCGCTGCTGCTGGCCGACTACTCCCAGATCGAGCTGCGCGTCATGGCCCACCTGTCCGGCGACGAGGGGCTGGTGCGGGCGTTCATGTCCGGCGAGGACATCCACGCGACCACGGCCGCCCTCGTGTGGGACCTGCCGCTGGGGGCGGTCGACGGCACCCTGCGCAGCCGGATCAAGCGCATGACGTACGGGCTGGCCTACGGACTGTCGGCGTACGGCCTGGGCCAGCAGCTGGGCATCCCGCCCGACGAGGCCCGCGAGCTCATGGACGCCTACTTCGCGCGCTTCCCCGGCGTCGGCGACTACCTGCGCGGCGTCGTGGAGCAGGCGCGCAGGGACGGCTACACGTCCACGCTGATGGGCCGCCGGCGCTACCTGCCGGACCTCACCAGCGACAACCGCCAGCGCCGCGAGATGGCCGAGCGCATGGCGCTGAACGCCCCCATCCAGGGCACCGCCGCGGACATCATCAAGCAGGCGATGATCGCGGTGCACCGGCGCATGCGCGCCGAGGGGGTGCGGTCGCGACTCCTGCTGCAGGTCCACGACGAGCTGGTCCTCGAGACCGCCGCCGGTGAGGAGGACGACCTGCGCGCCCTGGTGGTCGAGGAGATGAGCGGCGTCGCCGACCTGTCGGTGCCCCTGGTGGTCGACACGGCCACGGGGCCCTCCTGGGCCGAGGCCGAGAAGCACTGAGGGCCGCCGGGGCCTCCGGGCCCGGCGCGTTGACACCCCTCAGGCGACCCGCGACACTGGGCAGATGCCCGTGGACGGGTGCATTCGCCGTGCACCAGCGCAAACGCGCACACGACGCAGACCCGGCAGAACCCCGAGGAGACCGACGACCGCATGGACCCGACCACCGGCGACAGCTCCACCACGACCCCCGAACCGCAGGACACGGGCACCGACACGGGCACCGCAACCACCCTCGCCACCCCGCCGCGGGCGGAGCGGGAGCGGGGCAAGCAGGTCGTGCTGGAGGAGTTCGGCTCCCAGGAGGAGTTCGAGCGCGCGCTGGAGGCGACGATCAAGGAGTTCGGCGACGGCGACATCGTCGAGGGCGTGATCGTCAAGGTCGACGCGGACGAGGTCCTGCTCGACATCGGCTACAAGTCCGAGGGCGTCATCCCCGCGCGGGAGCTGTCGATCAAGCATGACGTCGACCCCGAGGACGTGGTGGCCGTCGGCGACGTCGTCGAGGCCCTGGTCCTGCAGAAGGAGGACCCCGAGGGCCGGCTCGTGCTGTCCAAGAAGCGCGCCCAGTACGAGCGTGCCTGGGGCAAGATCGAGCAGATCCACCGCAACGAGTCGACCGTCACCGGCACCGTCATCGAGGTCGTCAAGGGCGGGCTCATCCTCGACATCGGGCTGCGCGGCTTCCTGCCCGCCTCGCTGGTCGAGATGCGTCGCGTGCGCGACCTGCACCCCTACGTCGGCCGGGAGCTCGAGGCCAAGGTCATCGAGCTGGACCGCAACCGCAACAACGTGGTCCTGTCGCGCCGCAGGTTCCTCGAGGAGACCCAGTCGGAGTTCCGTCGGGAGTTCCTCGAGACCCTGCAGAAGGGCGAGGTCCGCAAGGGCACCGTCTCGTCGATCGTGAACTTCGGGGCGTTCGTCGACCTCGGGGGCGTGGACGGCCTCGTGCACGTCTCGGAGCTGTCCTGGAAGCACATCGACCACCCCAGCGAGATCGTCGAGGTCGGTCGCGAGGTCGAGGTCGAGGTGCTCGACGTCGACCTGCAGCGCGAGCGGGTCAGCCTGTCGCTGAAGGCGACGCAGGAGGATCCCTGGCAGCAGTTCGCGCGCCTGCACTACGTCGGCGAGTTCGTCGAGGGGGCGGTCACCAAGCTCGTCCCGTTCGGGGCCTTCGTGAAGGTCGAGGACGGCATCGAGGGGCTGGTGCACATCTCCGAGCTGGCCGAGTCCCACGTGGAGATGCCCGAGCAGGTCGTCAGGGTCGGCCAGCGCGTCACCGTCAAGATCATCGACATCGACGACGTCCGCCGCCGGATCTCGCTGTCGCTCAAGCAGGCCGTCAAGGCCGGCTACGGCTCCGAGCCGGAGATCCAGCCGGAGCCGGCCGCGCCCCCCGAGGAGGACCAGGGGCAGCCGCAGCCGAGCTCCGCGATGGGCGCCGCCCTCGAGGCCGCGCTGCAGCGACAGTCCGACGCGGCACCCGACGTCGCCGAGCCCGACGAGGAGGCCGCCGGGCTCAGCCTCGAGGACGTGGTCGCCGACCTGCGGGGACAGGTAGGCGAGGAGGAGGGCGACGAGGAGACGGCGACGGACGACGACGAGTCCTAGACGGGACGCGGCGCGGGGCGGTCGTCGGCGTGTACGTCGTCGGGCTCACCGGTGGGATCGCGTCGGGCAAGACCGAGGTGGCCACGGTCTTCACCCAGCGCGGGGCGGAGATCGTCGACGCCGACCAGGTCGCCCGCGACGTGGTCCGGCCGGGCACGCCGACGTGGCACAAGGTCATCGAGCACTTCGGCGACGAGGTGCTCGGGCCCGACGGGGAGCTCCACCGGGCCGCACTCGGGCGGATCGTGTTCTCCGACCCGGCCAAGCGGACCCTGCTCAACGAGCTGACCCACCCGGCGGTGTTCGCCGGCATCGCCGAGCGCCTCGAGGCGCTGGCGCCGTTCGACGGGGTCGTCGTCCTTTCGGTGCCCCTGCTGGTCGAGACGGGCCAGGAGCGCGCCTGCCAGGCCGTGGTGGTGGTCACGAGCCCCCGCGACGCGCAGCTGCGGCGCCTCGTCGAGCGACGGGGCCTGAGCCCCTCGGAGGCCCGGGCCCGCGTCGACGCGCAGGCCGACGACGAGCGGCGGCTGTCCGTGGCCACCCACGTGGTGCGCAACGACGGGACCCTGGGGGAGCTGCACGAGCGGGCCGGCGCGGTGTTCGACGAGCTCGAGGCGCAGGCCCGCGCGGTGGTCCGCCGGGCGCCCCGCACGTAGGCTCCCCCCATGGGCGTCGCCGACCGGCTCGACCGACCGCTGCGGGACCTGCGGGTCTCGGTCACCGACCGCTGCAACTTCCGCTGCACCTACTGCATGCCACGGGAGGTCTTCGGCGCGGACTTCGCGTTCCTCGACCGCGAGGAGCTGCTGACGTTCGAGGAGATCGCCCGCGTCGTGGGGGTCTTTGCCCGCTGCGGCGTCCGCAAGGTCCGCCTGACCGGCGGCGAGCCGCTCGTCAGGCGGGACATCGAGCGGCTCGTCGCCATGCTCGCCGGGGTGGAGGGCATCGACGACATCGCGCTGACGACGAACGGCTCGCTGTTGACCCGCAAGGCGGCGGCGCTGCGGGCGGCGGGGCTGGGTCGCGTCACGGTCAGCCTCGACTCGGTCGACGAGCAGGTGTTCTCGTCGATGGCCGACGTCGACATCCCGCTGGCCCGCGTGCTCGACGGCATCGAGGCCGCCCGGGGGGCCGGTTTCGAGACGGTCAAGCTCAACGCCGTCGTCAAGCGGGGCGTCAACGACGGCGGCGTCGTGGCGCTGGCGCGCTACGCGCGCGAGAAGGGCCTGATCGCACGCTTCATCGAGTACATGGACGTGGGCACCACCAACGGCTGGCGGCTCGACGAGGTGGTGCCGGCCGCGGAGATCGTGGAGCGCATCGACGCGGTCTTCCCGCTGGAACCGCTGGGCCCCAACTACGCCGGCGAGGTGGCCACGCGCTACCGCTACCGTGACGGGGGCGGGGAGATCGGAATGGTCTCGTCGGTGACGCGGCCCTTCTGCCGCACGTGCACCCGGGCGCGGCTGTCGGCGGTCGGCGAGCTGTACACCTGCCTATTCGCCGCCGGCGGCCGGGACCTGCGTGCCCTGCTGCGCGGCGGGGCCGGCGACGACGAGCTCGCCACGGCCGTCGACGGCTCGTGGCGGAGTCGCGTCGACCGCTACTCGGAGCTGCGCTCGGCGGCGACGGCCGACATGCCCCGGGTCGAGATGTCCTACATCGGCGGCTGACCACCACCGTCGACTGAAGCCTCGCGTCGGCATCACGACGCCGGGGTTCAGTCGACGGCGGGGGGCGGAACCGGAACCCGGAACGGAGACGGAATGGAACAGACCACCTCGACCTCGACCGACCCGCTGCTCACGGCCCCGCTGGCCGAGGTGGACCCCCAGATCGCCGAGGTCCTGCGCGGGGAGCTGGGCCGCCAGCGCGACACGCTGGAGATGATCGCCTCGGAGAACTTCGTGCCCCAGGCCGTCCTCGACGCCGTGGGCTCGGTGCTGACGAACAAGTACGCCGAGGGCTACCCGGGGCGGCGCTACTACGGCGGCTGCGAGGAGGTCGACGTCGCCGAGCGGCTGGCCATCGAGCGCGGCCTCGCGTTGTTCGGCGGGCAGCACGCCAACGTGCAGCCCCACGCCGGCGCGCAGGCCAACAACGCCGCGTACATGGCCCTGATGTCCCCCGGCGACACGTTCCTGGGGATGGCGCTGGACCACGGGGGGCACCTGACCCACGGGATGCGGCTGAACGTGTCGGGGCGGCTGTACGAGGCGGTCGCCTACCACGTCCGCCGCGACGACCTGCGCGTGGACATGGAGGAGGTGGAGCGGCTCGCGCACGAGCACCGCCCCAAGGTGATCGTGGCGGGCTGGTCGGCGTACCCGCGGCAGCTGGACTTCGCCGCGTTCCGCCGCATCGCCGACGACGTGGGCGCCGCCCTCATGGTCGACATGGCCCACTTCGCCGGGCTGGTGGCCGCCGGCGAGCACCCCAACCCCGTGCCCCACTCGGACGTGGTGACCACGACCATCCACAAGACCCTGTGCGGCCCGCGCAGCGGCATGATCATCTGCCGCGACGAGCACGCGAAGAAGGTCGACAGCGCGATCTTCCCCGGCCAACAGGGCGGTCCACTCATGCACGTCATCGCCGCGAAGGCGGTGGCGCTGGGCCTGGCCGGCACGGAGGGCTTCCGGGCCCGCCAGCGGCGGACCGTGGCCAACGCCCGGGCACTGGCCGCCGAGCTCGTCGCCGAGGGCATCGAGGTGCTCACCGGGGGCACCGACGTGCACCTGGTCCTCGTGGACCTCACCCCCACGGGACTGGACGGCAAGACGGCCGAGCAGCGTCTGGAGGCCGTCGGCATCACGGTCAACCGCAACGCCATTCCGTTCGACGAGCGGCCCCCCATGAACCCGTCGGGCCTGCGCATCGGCACGCCCGCGCTGACCACCAGGGGCCTGGGCGAGGACGACCTGCGGGAGGTCGGCCGGGTCATCGCCGCGGCGCTGGGCCCGCACTTCGACCATCGCCGCGAGGAGCTGCTGGACCGCAGCCGCGCGCTGATGGCCGCCTACCCCCTTTATCCCCAGCTCGGCTGACCGCCGCCGCCACCGTCGGGCCGGCGCCGGCCTTGTGGGTCGCAACGGGGTTTGCTAGAACGCCAACTCGCATGGGCCGCGCCCGGCGGCGCGGGCAGGTGCGCGGACCTCCACTTCGGAGAATGGACATGCTCGAAGCACCGCAGAAGCGGCTCGGCCTGAAGACCAACCCGACGGTCTTCTTCGTGTCGGCGGCCTTCATCCTCGCCTTCGTCGTCTTCGGCGCGGTGTTCGAGGACGCCGCCCAGAACCTGTTCGGGGCGATCCAGCGGTTCATCGCCCAGGAGCTGGGCTGGTTCTACATCGCCTCGGTCTCCTTCTTCCTCGGCTTCATGGCCTGGCTGTGCGCCAGCAGGTACGGGCGGATCCGCCTCGGCGACGACGACGACAAGCCCGAGTACAGCTACCTGACGTGGTTTGCGATGCTGTTCAGCGCCGGGATGGGCATCGGCGTCCTGTTCTGGTCCGTCGCCGAGCCGGTGACCCACTTCATCGACCCGCCGACGGCCGAGCCGCGCACGGTCGCGGCCGCCCACCAGGCGATGAACTTCACGTTCCTGCACTGGGGCCTGCACGGCTGGGGCATCTACGCCCTCGTCGGGCTCTCGCTGGCGTACTTCACATACCGCCAGAAGCTGCCGCTGTCGATCCGCTCGGCGTTCTACCCGGTCCTGGGGGACCGGATCTACGGCGTCATCGGCGACGCGATCGACGTCTTCGCCGTGCTGGGGACCATGTTCGGGGTCGCCACGACGCTCGGCCTGGGAGCCCAGCAGATCAACGCCGGCGTGAACCACCTGTGGCCGGGGATACCCGTGGCCACGTCCACGCAGGCCTGGCTCATCGCCGGCATCACCGCGTGCGCGACCATCTCGGTGGTCACCGGCCTGAATCGCGGGATCCTGCGGCTGAGCCAGACCAACCTGTGGCTGGCGCTGTTCTTCTTCGTGTTCGTGCTCCTCGCCGGCAACGGGGTGTTCGTCCTCAACGCCTTCATCGAGGACGTCGGCTACTACCTGCAGCGGCTGCCCTACACCTCGATGTGGGCCGACGCCTTCGCGGACACCGGCTGGCAGAGCGACTGGACGTTGTTCTACTGGGGGTGGTGGATCGCCTGGTCACCCTTCGTCGGCGTCTTCGTCGCGCGCATCTCCCGCGGCCGCACCATCCGGGAGTTCATCCTCGGCGTCCTGCTGGTCCCCACCGGGGTGACCTTCCTGTGGTACTCGGTCTTCGGCAACCTGGCGATCCAGCAGCTCATGGCGGGCAACACGCGGCTGGACGAGGTCGTGCAGAACAACTTCCCGCTGGCGATCTACGTCTTCCTGGAGAGCTTCCCCCTCGCCACCGTCCTGTCCATCGTCGGCACCGCGATCATCACCATCTTCTTCGTCACCTCGTCGGACTCGGCCTCTCTCGTCATCGACATGCTGACCGCGGGCGGCGATCTGGACCCGCCCCGCCGCCAGCGGGTCTTCTGGGCCACCACCGAGGGGGCCGTCGCCGCGGTCCTGCTGCTCGCCGGCGGCCTGGGGGCGATGCAGACCTTCCAGCTCACCACCGGCCTGCCGTTGGCCCTGGTGCTCATCGCCATGTGCTACAGCCTGGCCAAGGGCCTGCAGGGCGACCGGGCCGGGCTGAGCGTCACCGAGGTGGCCCAGCGCCAGCCGATGGCGGAGGTGACGGCCGACGAGGGCGGGTCGGCCGAGGGACAGCCCGCCGGGCGCGAGGGTGCGCCCACGCGGTAGGGACCCGCGGCCCGCTACAGCTCCGCGGCGGCTAACTCCTCGGCGACCCGGGCCAGCTGCCCGGGGCCGGCGACGTCGCGGCGCTGCTGGGCCACGCGGACCCGGGGCCGGCCGGGGAAGCGACGCGCGATCTCGTCGAGGTAGTCGGCCTGCTGCTCGCGGCGGGCCGCCAGGAAGTCACCGTCGGCGTCGGCCGGCAGCACCCGGTTGACGATCAGGCCGCCGACCGTCATGTCCGCCCGGGTCAGGGCGCGCTCGGCCCGCGCCGTCTCCTCGATCGGCAGCCGCTCGGGGACGAGCACGAGCCACAGCGCCGCGTCGTCGAGCAGGCGCCGCCGGGCCGCGCGGTAGCGGCTGCGGCGGGTCTGCAGCCGCCGCAGGATGGGGTCGTCGCCGGGCGAGTCCGCGCCGGCGAGGCCGGCCAGCATCCGGTCCAGCCCCGCCACCTTCTCCCGCTGGCGCGCCAGCCCCTCGACCCAGGTCGTCAGCATCGCCGGCATGGCCAGCAGGCGCAGGGTATGGCCCGTGGGCGCCGTGTCGAACACGATGCGCTCCCACCGGTCGGGGCAGCCGTCCATGAGCGCCACGACCCGGTCGAACACCGCCGACTCGATCGTCCCCGGGGCGTCCTTGGCCAGGTCGAGGTGGCGGCGCACGGCGGGGAGGGTCTCGGGGCTGACGGTGCCGGCGACGTCGGCCTTCAGCCGCTCGACGTGGGCCGCCGCGTCGGCCGGGCCGTCGATCTCGACCGCGTCGAGGCGCTCACGGACCGCCGTCGGCTCACCGGACAGGTCCGCCCCCAGCACGTCGCCGACCGAGTGCGCGGGGTCGGTCGACACCAGCAGCGTGGTCTGCCCGCGGTCGGCGAACAGCGCGGCGCAGGCCGCGGCCACCGTCGTCTTGCCCACGCCGCCCTTGCCGCCGAGGAACAGCAGCGGCCGTGGCGTCAACAGCACACGCCCGGCTCGGGGAAGCGCTCGAACCCCGCGCGGCGGTGCCAGGCGTGGAACGACTCGACGAGGTGCGGGTACAGCTCCAGCGTCTGGTAGCCGGCCGGGTTCTCCACACCCAGGGCATCCAGGAACAGCAGCGCGAGCAGGAGCTCCTCCTGCCGGCGGGCCTCGCGCCGCAGCCCCGAGCGCCACCTACCGACGAAGTAGGCCTCGTGCAGCTCGTCCAGTCGCCGGAACCAGGCACGCAGCCGCCCGGGTCGGCCCATGCTCAGGCCGCGGACGGCTCGGCGCGGACCGCCTCCACGACCTCGCCGGGCTCGGGCACGCCGCCGGCGAAGACGACGCGCCCGTCGATGACGATCGCCAGCGCGCTCACGCCGCGGCGGACCTGGGTCGCCGCCTCTCCGAGCGTCATGCCCCGCCGGCGCGCGTCGCGCCAGATCGTGGGGACCAGCCACAGCGAGTTGCGCGGATCCACGACCTGCACGTCCACCTCGGCGCGGTCGAACGCCGACCGCAGCGCCCGGTACACGGCCCCCATGGCCTCCATGTCACAGCGCGTGTGGTGGTAGGTGGCGGACTCCCCGAGCTCGGTCCGCTCCCCGCCCAGGCGCCCACAGCAGCCCGAGCCGCTGTGCTGCTCGTCCCACTCGCGGATGAGGATGACCCGCCGGCTCATTGTCGGCCGCCCCCGGGGGCTCGCGCGGTCGGGGCCCCGCGCTCGGCGAGCACCCGGCGCATCGTGATCGCCGCCTCGACGATCAACCAGAGCGCGAGCCCCAGGATCACCGCGTCGATGGGCGCGAGCACCCAGTCGCCCTCGGAGACGAAGCCCTGCAGGTTCAGGATCAGCGCCCACGTCGTCATCACCAGCAGGAAGACCAGCGGGATGACCTGGGCGAGAGCGCTGCGACCGTTCCTCGTCACCCACACGGCGATGACCGTCAGGGCCAGGCCGGCGGTCAGCTGGTTCGTGGTCCCGAACAGAACCCACAGCCGCCCGAACGCGTAGCCGGTCTGGCCGCCGCCGGGCGCCAGGGCCAGCGCCAGCGGGATGGCGACGGCCACGGTGGTCGCCAGGGTGAGGTTGCGGGCCAGCGGCCGGAAGCCGGCGTTGCCGGCGATCTCCTGAATGATGTAGCGCTGCAGGCGCACGCCGGTGTCCAGCGACGTCGCGGCGAATGACACCACGACCACCGCCGCGAAGATGGTGCCGATGCTGATGGGGACACCGAGGTGGCTGGCGAACCCGGCGATGCCTCCCACGAAGTAGCCGACCGCGCCGTCGGACGCCGTGGCGAAGTCGGGGTACATCGAGGCGTAATTCAGGTCGACGCCGGCCGCGGCGACGCCCGCCGTGACCGCCAGGATGGAGGCGAGGGCGAGCGAGCCCTCTCCCAGCGAGCCCATGTAGCCGACGTAGCGGGCGTCGGTGTCGCGGTCGAGCTGCCGGGAAGTCGTGCCCGACGCCACCAGGGTGTGGAACCCGGAGATCGCCCCGCAGGCGATGGTCACGAACAGGAACGGGAACCAGTTCGGCGAGTCGGCGGGGATGCCGGTGTTCAGCACCGGGGCCTGGATGGAGTCGAGGCCGATGGCCAGGCCGAGGAAGACCACGCCGAGCGCGATGAACAGCTGGTGGGAGTTGATGTAGTCGCGCGGCTGCAGTAGCACCCACACGGGGATGCGCGACGAGATGAACACGTAGAAGAAGAGGATCAGCACCCACAGGGTGCGCGAGGACATGCCGAGCGGCTCGGCGACGCCGATCAGGTCGATGGGGAACGCCCTGCCGACCCAGATGAGCGCGTACAGGACCAGCACCCCGACGATCGACGGGACGAGCGCGCTGCTCTTCGTGCGGTAGATGTACTGACCGATGAGGATCGCCAGGGGAATCTCGAGGAAGATCGGGATGACCGCCTCGGGGTTGGCGACGAACAGGATCGCGATGACGACCGCGAACACCGCGTTCACCAGCGTGAGCAGGAAGAACTGGATGATGAGGAACATGGTCCGCGAACGGGGCGAGATGACCGACTCGGTCAGGGTGCCCATGTTCTGGGCCTTGTGGCGCACCGACACGACGAGGGACCCGAAGTCGTGCACGCCCGCGGCGAACACCGTGCCGAGCACGACCCAGAAAAGCGCCGGACCCCAGCCCCAGAAGACGGCGATCGCCGGGCCGACGATGGGGGCGGCCCCGGCGACGGAGGTGAAGTGGTGGCCGAACAGCACGTGCTTGTTCGTCGGGACGTAGTCGACCCCGTCCTCGAACTCGTGCGCGGGCGTCTCGAGCCCGTCGTCGAGCGCGTAGACGCGCTCCGCGAGGTACACCGAGTAGAAGCGGAACCCCAGGGCGAAGATTCCAAGGACGACGACCAGGACGACGACTGCCGGCATCGGCTCTTTCCCCCTCGCGCTGCGCCGCGCTCGTCGGCGCGTCCGGCGGGACACACATCCCCGCGCCTCGATCTTGACTCCTGGGCCGGTGTCGTGTCAACCAGACCCGGTCACGCTGCGTGACACCGACCGGCGCGGACGCGGCGGGCCTGGCCCGCTC
>JALYGZ010000181.1 GCA_030776845.1 Actinomycetota bacterium | reverse complement strand
CCGGCGCTCGTGGAGTGCCAGCGCCGCTCCGTCGTGGACCCCGACCTGGTCCTGGTCGTGAGCCTGTACTGGCGGCGGCGGCTGGCCCAGCAGTACGGCGTCCTCGCCCCGGTCGTGACCAACGGTGTCGACGCCCCCCGCTTCCGCCGCCCCGCCGGCTTCGACGGCCGGGCGCTGCGGGCCGGCGTGGGGGCCGGCGACCGCTTCCTGTACCTCACCGTGGGGGGGATCGAGCCCCGCAAGGGAAGCCTGGAGCTCGTCGAGGCGCTGGCGCGGGTGCGGTCGGTGGTCACCCCGCCGCCGGTCCTGGTCATCGTCGGCGGCCACTCGTTCCAGGACCACGCGCGCTACCGCGAGCGCTTCTTCCGCCGCCTCGGGCAGCTCGGGCTCGAGCTCGGCCGGGACGTGGTGCGCCTGGGCACCGTGCCCGAGGCCGACCTGCTCGCCTGGTACCACGCGGCGGACGCCTTCGTGTTCCCGTCGGTCCACGAGGGATGGGGACTGGTCGTGCTGGAGGCCATGGCGGCGGGTCTGCCGGTGGTGACCAGCGACATGCCCGTCTTCCGCGAGTACCTGACCGGGCACGAGGCCCTGCTGGTCCCCCCCACCGAGCCCGGGGCCCTGGCCGAGGCGATGCGGCGCCTGGTGTGCGAACCCGACCTGCGCGCGCGGCTGCGGCAGGTGGCCCCGGCGGTGACGGCCCGCTACACCTGGCGGGAGTGCGCCCGCCAGCACACCGACATCTACCGGCGGCTCGTCCCGCCCGGCCCGGGCGGGTCCGCCGTGCCCGGGGCGTGGGCGGGCTGAGGAGGCCGGAGGGGTCATGTGGCGGCGGCGGACGACTCCCCGTCCGGGGATGCCAGCAGGTCGAGGGTGTCCGCGCGCAGCCCCCGGCGCAGGGTCTCCAGCGACAGCAGCTCCTCGGGAGCGATGTTGCCCAGGTTGGCCTCGGCGCCGAGTCGCCGGATGAACCAGGCCTGCTGCTCCCGCCGCGGCGCCTCGAAGATGACCAGGTCGGCGGGCACCGCGGCGACGACCGACTCCACCAGCTCGGCGTCCACCTCGCCCGTGGGGCCGAACAGCCCGACGGTCCCGCTCTCGCGTCCCTCGGCCATCACCAGCGACGCCCCGACCCGCAGGTCCGCTGCCATCTCGGCGGCCCAGTCGGCGGGGATCACCGGCTGTTCCGGGCTCTTCGAGCCGACCTCGGAGATCACCCGGAACTCCCCCGACAGCTCCCGGATCAGCGCGTGCTTGCGCTCGGTGGGCATCCCCAGCGCCCCGTTGGAGACCTCGACGTACTCGAGCCCCAGCCGGTGCATCCAGCGCACGTACTCGTCGACCTTGCCCTGGGAGGCGACGATCTCCGACAGCGTGCCCCCCAGGCATACGTTGATCCCGGCGTCCTGGCAGACGGCGACCTTCGCCCTGACCCCCCCGGCCACGTAGGCGGTGCCCCATCCCAGCTTCACGAAGTCGACGTACTCCCCGGCGCTCTCGACCAGTGACTCGAGCGCGACCAGCGACAGACCCTTGTCCAGGACGTGGGTGAGGCCGCTGCGCCGGGGCTTGCTCGACCGGGCGGGCAGCGAGAGGAAGTCGGGCCCTCTGGACGTGTGCACTCCTGACGAGTATCGCACCCGCGGGCGCGGGTACTCCGGTGACCCGCGTGCCGGGACCCCGGGGACGCCATGCTGACCGACGTCGGGCCGAACTTCATCTGCCGTCCCTACCGGGGCATCAGCGTCCAGGACTCCCCCGTCCCGCTCGACCCGGCCTCCCTGCGCGACCACCTGCTGGGCCGGCCCGTCTACCGGCGCACCGAGTTCCTCGTGATGGTGCGCGGTCCCCACCGCGCCGTGGTGCAGGTCGACACGGCCCCGACCGGCGAGCTGTTCCGCCCCGTAGCCGACGTCCGCTACCTGGCGGGGCCCGACGAGGTGGCCTTCGTCCACGACGAGCGCGTGGACACCGGCAACGCCAGCCGGATGGCCCGGGCGGCGCTCTCCTCGGCGCGCCCGGCGAGGATCTGCGTGGTCCGGGGGCGGTTCCAGCACGTGAACTTCATCGTCGAGCCTGCCCCGGTGCGGGTGCGCCTGGTGGAGGTGGTCCCCCCCGAGCCGCCGAAGCTGGCGGAGATGGCCCGCAAGGTGCTCGACTTCGACGAGGACCTGCCGCCCATGGCCTGCGACCTCGTGCCGATCGACCTGCGGGAGCTGGCCGCGGCCGCCGGCGACGGGCGCCTGCTGTTCCCGTGCCGCTGCGCGGGCCTGGAGCCCGCCGGCGCGGTGGACTTCCTCGACGCCTGCCCGCCGGCGCGAGCGGACTGGACGCTGGTGGGCTGCGAGCGCTCCCGGCAGATCCACCACTTCCTCTACGGGTCCGACCCGCCGGCCCGGGTGGAGCTGTGCCCCAGGGTGGTGGACCCGGGGGCCGGTGGGCCCGGCGACGAGCCGACCCTGATGAAGTGCTGCCTGCTCGAGCGCGGCCTGGTGCGCGACGGCGCCCGCACGGTCGTGCCCTGGGGCGCGACGCTGGAGGAGGTCCGCCGGGCGCTGCACGGGCTGGCCGGGACCCGCCCGGCGCATCCCGTCGACGCGGCGGCGCAGGGTGACGCGCCATGATGGGCTCGGCCCTCTACGGCCACCTGTGGTCCACGCCCGAGTCGGCGGCGCTGTTCAGCGACGAGGCACGCACCCAGGCGTGGCTGGACATCCTGGCGGCGCTGGCCGCCGCCCAGGCCGAGCTGGGGCTGGTGCCCGCGGCGGCGGCCGCCGACATCGCCGACAAGGCCGATGTGGACCTGCTGGACCTGCAGCGGGTCGGCGCCCGCACCCGCGCGACGGGCCACTCGACCCTCGGGCTCATCCAGGTCCTGGCCGAGGTCCTGCCGCCGCGCAGCCGGGAGTGGGTCTACTACGGCGCGACCGTGCAGGACGTCACCGACACCTGGACCGGTCTGGTGATGCAGCGGATCGGCCGGTTCGTGTTCGACGACCTGCGCCGCGCGGAGGCCGCGTTGCTCGACCTTGCCGCCGGGCACCGGGACACGATCATGGTCGGGCGCACCCACGGCCAGCCCGGCCTGCCCATCACCTTCGGCTTCAAGACGGCGGTCTGGGCGGCCGAGGTCCGCCGCCACCTGGACCGCCTGGCGCAGGCCCACTGCCGCTGGTCGGTGGGCCAGCTGGCCGGCGCCGTGGGCACCGGGTCGTTCTGGGGGGCCGACGCCCTGGAGCTGCAGGCCCGGTTCTGCGCGCGGCTGGGGCTGTCCCCACCGGACATGACCTGGCTGACCGCCCGGGACCGCATCGCCGAGTTCTGCGCCCTGCTCGCGATGGTCACCGGCACGGTGGCCAGGATCGGCCACGAGGTGCGCACCCTGCAGCGCCCCGAGATCGGCGAGGTCGCCGAGGCCGCGCCGGCGGGGGTCGTCGGCAGCATCACGATGCCGCACAAGCGCAACCCCGAGCGGTCGGAGCACCTGGGCACCCTGTCGCGGGTGGTGCGGTCCTCGGCGGACCTGGCCCTGGAGGGCATGGTCTGCGAGCACGAGCGCGACGGGACGGCGTGGAAGACCGAGTGGGAGCTGTTGCCCCGGGCCTGCACGGCCGCCGCCGCCTGCGTGGCGTCCGGCGCGGAGCTGGTCGCCGGCCTGCGGGTCGACACCGATCGCATGGCGTCCAACCTGCGCGAGCAGCGCGGCTACGTCATGTCCGAGCCGGTGATGCGCGCGCTGGCCGGCGACGTCGGCAAGCACACGGCCGCCGAGCTCGTGCACCGGGCGGCCCGGGCCGGCCTCGAGCGGGGGCAGGGGTTCCGCGAGGCGCTCGCCGCCGACGAGG